>DNBN01000253.1:0-22144 GCA_003491845.1 Porticoccaceae bacterium
TCTGGGCTCAGATTGGCAGAAACTTGCGTCATTGACCCCAGCATCGATAGATCAGTCCCTGCTTTTGCATTACTTACTATTGATGAGAAGTTATCGGGCGTTGAGGGTATATCTGACATCAGTAAGGATAAAAGATCCGCATCGATCCCCTGAGCTTTAGCATATTCTGCCAGACCCTCTTGAGACGGCTCAAGTCCACCTAATATCAGAGCGGTACCTCCTTTTAAGGTCTTACTTTTCAAGCCATCCGTTGAAATAGCGCTGGCTGGAAGAGTGATATCTCCACTTAAGGCATTACTTTTCAAACCATCAGGTGAAATAGCGCTAGCTGGAAGTGCTTGATCTTTGGGTGGCAGATCAATGCCACTTTTTGCCGCATCTAGCGCATCTATATTTTGATGGTAGATACCCGCAAACCCTCGCTCACGCGAGGAGTCATTGTCGTCTGCTTCCCTATTATCTAGGCTATTGGCCAAGTCAGGCGTCTTATTCTGGCTGAGGATGGAGGTGATTTGTCCAACCATGCTATCTTTTCTCCCTGTGTCAATCATTATGCATATTTAACCAGCAATAAACGTGCCAGTAATTACTGGGGGCGTACATCTTTATTTCATATTGAACTGCATCATCCCTTGAGCATCACTCTCCCTAGCCTCAAGTGTAAGTAGTGCACTCATTTGATTGTCTTTGTTTCGTTTAGCTAAATAGTCTGCTTTAAGGCACTCTTGCTCTGTAATTAGCAACGCTTTACGTGCCTCTGTAACCTCTGCCTCAATTCCTGCTAGTTCAGTGCTAGTACGATTTTGAATATCCATTAACTGAAAAATAAAATTTCTATGGTTTTCCGCCTGAGCCGAGTTATGTGAGCCCTCTTGCATAGCCCGCATCCGCTCTTGATATTCCTTTAATAGAGTATCTACTTTGCTCTGACGACTGATAGTTTGAAGCTTAATTTTCTTTACTTTGTCCAAAGCATACTGTTTGCTTTGACGCGCAGTATTGGCTTTTAACACTAGAATATCCCAAACGGGTGTCACTCTACTTTCCATTTTCATTACTCCATTAACTGTTGTAGTAATTGCTGGCTCTGTCGCATAGTAACCGCGACATCACTGCTTTGTTGCAGTAACGCCTCTATTTGAGGTCTCAGATTAATCGCTGAGTCCAACTCACTGTTTGATCCAGGCTCATAGGCGCCTACCTGAATTAAATCTTTGTTCTGTTGATAGAGCGTCCATAATCTTCGCAACCGATTCGCGATAGTTTGCTGTTCGGGGGTCAATAAATTACTCATCAATCTTGATATAGATCCAGCAAGATCTATCGCGGGGTAATGCGCTGCATCAGCAAGCTGCCGAGACAACATTACTTGACCATCTAAGGACGCACGGGCCATATCAATAACCGGGTCTGAGCGATCATCACCCTCGGCTAAAACAGTATAAATTGCCGTGATAGAGCCAAGGCCATTACGTCCAACACCTGCTCTTTCAATCAATTTAGGCAGAAGTGCAAAGACTGAAGGCGGATACCCCTTAGCAGTTGGAGGCTCACCAATTGCAAGCCCAATTTCGCGTTGGGCGTGAGCTACCCTTGTCAAGCTATCACAGAGCATCAGGACGTTCTTACCCTGATCACGAAAATACTCTGCAATTAAATGCGTAAGATTTGCCGCCTTTAAGCGCACAACCGGCGACTCGTTCGCAGGTGATGCAACAACAATCGCCTTTTTCAGACCGTTAGGCCCCAACGTTTGGTGAATGAACTCTTGTACTTCACGTCCACGCTCACCAATGAGACCAATAACTACCACATCTGCTTCTGTGTTGCGTGTCAACATACCTAACAGGACACTTTTACCAACGCCTGAACCAGCCATTAAACCAATACGCTGTCCTTGTCCGAGAGTTAAGCAGGTGTCGATGGCCTTAATGCCCGTATCTAAAACCTTTTCAATTGGTCCCCGCTCCATAGGGTTGATTGGCTCTCCCTCTAGGGAAAGATGGGCATCATATTGGATAGGCCCTTGGCCATCGATAGGACGACCCAAACCATCTACTACTCTGCCTAGCATATTTCGACCTATAGGCATTTTGGAGTTTTTAGAACGCACCCATATTTTAGCACCAGGCCCAATACCGCTAGGATCAGTGAAAGGCATCAGATATAAAAGGTCTGCCTGAAAGCCCACAACTTCTGCGTCAATAAAGGTTCCAGAATCTGAATTTTCTACCTGACAGTAGGCTCCCAATGGCGCAGCTATGCCCTTAGCTTCTAAGGTTAGTCCCACCACACGAACAATTTGGCCGCTACTCACCACCGGGGCAACCGAGAGCTGTGGTACCAAGGATGCAACATGATCTGCAAAGTTAATCATTAGCAGGCTCACTATCCATAAAAATGTCGTCTTCTTGATTTGGCCCTAGCGTTGAGTCTCCAGCGCTTTGATCAATAATATTTGCCTTGTCAATTTGTTTAGCCAATGCCTTATCAACAGCATCTTTGAGCCCCTCCCCCTCTGGCAAAGATTGTTCATATTGCCCTTCGATTTCATCTGACACTGGGACCTGACTAGTCAATTCACCGGATGCAACTGACGGACTAATCGGTATGTCAGTCATCATAGAATCGAATAGTTCGGCCAACCTGTTTTCCATCAGGTCTTCGATTGATGCATTGTCAAAGGTTAATTTGATACTCCCTCTTTGTAGTAAAGGGTCCTCACGTAGCACTAATTGTGGTTGGTTTTCAACCAGATGTTGCTCAATCAAACGCATATCCATTGGGTTGAGACTTAGCACAGTCGGCATGTTGCCCTGAACCTCGATATCTTTCAGCGCCTCAGTGACAAGCCTTTCAATAACCACCGATGAACTACTCAACTCTCCACGCACTAACTGCTGGGCCATGCTAAGCGATAATTGCTTTAGCGGTGCAAAAAATGCGGCAGGGTCTCTGTGTGCTGCCTCAACACTGTTGGTAAGCTGCACAAATAGGTTTTTGGCGTCAGTAAATTTTTGTTCAGCTTCTGCATAACCTTTGTTATATCCTTCCTGAAATGATTTCGTCTCGGCATCTCTCACCACCTCTATGCCGAACATTTCTGGTTCCGGTTCACTTTCAATTGGCGCGTCCTTCACCTGGTCTTTTTGATCACTTTTTAATGCGCCACTTGCGTCCAAAAATCCTTCTGTTGGCTCTTCTACAGCAACTATTTCTGTTGGCGCCCAGAGCTTAAAACCATCCTGCTGGATTGCGTCATTAGGCGTGCCCCAAGAAACACTTGAGAAAGACTGTTTTTGTTTATCTGCAAGTAAAAAGTCATTTAATTGCCAGTTGGATTTGTTCGCATTATTAGACAAAGTCGTCTCCCTTACCAACCAACACGATTTCGCCATCGTCTGACAATTTCTTAGCAATTCGAATGATATTTCGCTGCGCAGCTTCAACCTCAGCAATTCGAATAGGGCCTTTATCTTCCATGTCATCAAGGAATAATAAACGCGCTCGCTCTGACATATTATTCAAAAAATTATCTTTAGTAACATCATCGGCACCTCTAATTGCTGCCATAAGAACATCTGAACCGACAGTTGAAAGAAGTTTTTGTATACCTTTGCTATCAACCGTTGCCAGATTATCGAAGGTAAACATTTTGTCTTGTATCTTCGTGGCAAGAGCTTCATTGCTCGCAGTCATGCTATCCATTACTTCGTTGCTTAAATCAGAGTTCACAAAGTTCATTATGGTAGCGGCAGTTTCAATACCTCCTAGAGAAGAGGATTTCGCCGACGTATTGGTAAACTGTCGAGTCATAATACCCTCAAGTTCCGCCATTGCTGCGGGCTGAACTGAATCCAAGGTTGCTACACGCCTAACGATTTCAGCACATTTGTCTTCAGGCAGTAAGCCAAGAACCTGTGCCGCCATATCGCCTTCAAGTACCGATAAAATGATTGCCGAAATTTGTGGGTGTTCTGATTCAATGATCTCTGCAATAGAACGAGCATCCATCCACTGTAGAATTTCTAAACCTTTACTGGTGCTGGCCGGCATAATTTTGCCCAAAACCGTTGCTGCCTTGTCATCACCTAAAGCTCTTTTAAGAACATTCTTGACATAATCTGCTGTTCCCAAGCCCAGGTTAGTTTGTTTCTTAATTGTAATAATAAATTCATCAAGAACCTTATTTACCAAATCTTGTGACAAATCTGATACATCGACCATCGCAGCGCCAACAGCGCTTACCTCTTTGGGGTTCAGAAATTGTACAATCTCAGCGGCTTGCTGCTCACCCAACAAAAGCATTAATACTGCAGCTCTTTGACTACCAGACATCATTAAATAGTCTTTTTGAATTAGCTCATCCATAGGATCAAGCTGCACGGCTTCTTGTTGTTTTTTCTTAGCCATTTTATTACTCCTTGTGTCGCTTAAGCGTCTCGAATCATTTTCTTAAGAACGTTTGCTACTCGGCCAGAATCTTCTGAAACCAACATACGAACAAGCGCTACCTTACTGTCATAAGTGTTTGCTGTATCTAACATATCTTCGGTGATGCCACCAGTGCCAGTATCCAACGTCAACGGAGTACCACCACCAATCTTTGAATCATTAACCTTACCACCGCTGTCTGCTCCAGTATGTACCGCTGGAAAAGCTAAACTTGGTGCAGGATTAGGTTTCATAGACGACGTATAAGAAGTCACTACTGGCTTTATTACAAAAAGCACAATGACAATAAACGCTACAGCAAAACTAATATTTTTGATCAATCCAGTCACAAAGGTGTTTTCAAACCAAGGATCACTATATTCTGCTATGGCTTCGGGCTGTTCAAATTTAGCAGAAACAATGGTGACTACGTCACCACGCTCTTGATCATAACCAACAACGCTTTTCACCAAATCAGTAAAGCGCATAAGTTCAGCCTCGGAGTAAGCACCTGGCACTTCGGTCTGAACACCGTCTTCGTCTTCAATCATCTTCGCTGCCGGCGGATTCACCACTACAGCAACAGAAATTCGTTCTACTGTGCCACCTTGACGTTTTACATGGCGCACCGCGCGATCCATCTCATAGTTTCGTGTCGACTTACTGCTCAGTGTTCCACTATCCAGCCCTTGACCACTTTGGTCACCAGAAGATACTCCGGGAATACCCATAGCGCCGCCTGATGCGTTTTGCTCCACACTTAACACTTCAGAGCGAGCGCGAGGACCATTATCATTACCATCATATTCTTCAAAAGTAGATTCAATCTCAGTGAAATCTATTAGCACATCAACTTCTGAGCGAACATTTCCAGTGCCAACTACAGGAGTTAGAAATGCCTCGATACGACCTCGATAGGTATCTTCCATTCTCTCTTTATGCGACGACTGTTCTGCATTCATTTGCATCGAAGAGAATCGATTATCATTGGTCAATAATTGTCCTCGCTGATCCACAACCGAGACATCTTCTGTCGCTAGGTAGGGAACACTAGACGCCACTAAATGAACAATGGCCTGAACCTGAGAGTCAGAAACTGATCTTCCAGGATAGGGGGCAACAACAACAGACGCTTTAGCAGGCACTCGATTTCGCACAAAAACACTCTGTTTTGGTGAAGCTAGGTGTACTCTGGCTGACTCTATCGTTGAAATTTTAGATACACTAAGGGCTAACTCTCTCTCAACAGCTGACACATAGCGGACTTGCTCCATAAACTGACTTGTAGTCATAGCATTGTCTTGGCCAAGTGCCTCTATGCCACCAAGAGCAGCACTCTTGGGTAGTCCGAGAGATGATAGGTATAATCTTGCTTCATGATAACGTCCAGCCGGTACCTTTAACTCGCCAGTTTGAACATCAATTTTAGCGCTGTATTCAGCCGAGGATAAGGCCTCAAAAGCTGCTTGACGATCTGACTCTGATAGACCAGGAAAAACTGTTCTATAGGGGGGTACTTGACTCCAAGAGTAAATCAAAAGAAACACAACAATTGTCAGCAAGGCGATAATCGCTGGCATGGCCTTTCTAATAGCCGGTTGTGAAAAAACATCAAAAACACCCCCACTGGTGTTCTGGGTACTAGTGTTTGACGTTAAAATCTGTCCCTGCTGTGGCGATGGTACACCTTGATTTGGCGTAACCTGTGCGGGCGCTGAAGTCGTATTCGCAGAAAGATTTTGGGGTGCTGCAATTGCGTTGTCCATAATTAATTTCTCTTATATATCTTCAGTGCTTACACTGGCATGTTCATGATTTCTTCATAGGCTTTAAGAACTTTATTGCGTATCTGCAATGTTGCTTCAAAGGCTAAAGATGATTTTTGCATACCAATAACAACGTCTGTTAATGGAACATTATCGCCTTGCTCATAGGCGGTACGCAGATCTTTCGATGTCTGCTGCGCAGCATTTACTTCTTCAAGAGCAGTTTTAATAGTATTACCAAAACCAGATGCCTCACGCCCTTCAGATACTCCAGCTACATCAGGTGATATATTGATACCCTGAGAAGCCTCAGACTGATAACTTCTTATTTGACTGAGCATAGATTGGATATTTTGCGCATTTGTTGGGTTAATCATTATATAGTCCTCTAACCTTATCGAGCGTAGGCGCGCATAACATCAACGCCTTCTTCTCTAAATCGCTGTAATTTATGCCTAAGTGTTCTAGCACTAATGCCTAATGTTTCCGCCGCCTCATCTCGACTTGTTGAAGATCTGAGAACATCCATAATTCGTTTATGCTCACTACTTTTGATCGCTTGTGAGAGGGACTCAATTTTTTCAACAGAAGCGTGCTGTTGATTAACATCAATTTCGCTCTGCGAGGTGCCAAAATGATTTTGTGGTCTATCAGAAACGCCACGCTTGAAATCTCCTATGTCATCAAAAATAAGATGCTGTGGCTGAATGACACCTTGCTGAGCAAGAATGTTGGCTCGTGTAATGACATTTTGTAATTCTCTAACATTACCCGGCCAAGAATATGAAACAAGTAATTGTGCAGCTTCATCTGAAATTCTAGAACCCTGCCCTGCGGACTGTGAGTCTCCCGCTATTTGATCGGCCAGGGGCATGATATCCATGGGCCGCTGGCACAACGCTGGTAAGGTAAGTTTGAAGGCGCTCAAACGAAAATAGAGATCTTCGCGAAATGTTCTTTGAGCAATTGATTCTTTAAGATCTCTGTTAGTGGCGGCTACCACTTTAATATTAAGATTGATTTCCTGTTGGCCACCCAAGCGAGTAATACGGCGCTCTTGCAAAACCCGAAGTAATTTTGCCTGAAGGTGAAAAGACATTTCACCAATTTCATCTAAAAAGATAGTGCCTTCTTGCGCCTGTTCGAACAATCCAGGTTGGCATTTTGAAGCCCCAGTAAATGATCCTCTTTCATGACCAAATAACATGTCTTCAATAAGGTTTTCTGGCATCGCAGCGCAGTTAAAGGCAATAAAAGGACCCGCATGACGTGGAGAAGAATCGTGTAATATGCGAGCCAAAACTTCCTTTCCAGCCCCAGTGGGGCCAGCAAGTAAAACACTAACTTCTGCCTGAGCAACCCTTTCGGTAAGCGCCAGAAGATTTCGACTAATGGGGTCAACAAAGACAAAGCCTTTGGCTGACTGAGCTGACTGAGCACAGATGTCAGCTTTTGATAGTATATCTGCCCATTCCATAGCATCGGTAATATGAGCTGGCACAACAGTTTTAGCGCCAAGTTGCATTGCTTCAATGCCTAATGAAAATTGATCAATCGGTACTCTTACAATAATCGGTAAGGTATGTGCTGATGACTTTAAACGGTCTGTTATCTCGGCCACTTTCGACAAATCATGTAATGCACTTATTACTAAGACATCTGAAGTGTCGAACATTGCGTCAGAGCAATCTGGTGAACTGGCATCACAAACAACAATTTGGTTATTAGCAAATGCTTTGACCTGATCTTCTGTCATTGGTTGAGTTGCGTCCATCCACAACATAGTTATTGATGCTTTGCTTGCCACGTAAAAAATCCTCTTTGTCATTGCCGCTTTTGTGTATGAAGAGGATAATGCAAGTAGTATGCCAATATTAAAATAGTATATTTATCAATACGTTAAGGAAATTGTGGCAATCAAGTGTCGGATTTTTGCCACCGGCAAGGCGTCAAAAATATGACGACTATTAAACTTTAAGATAGTACATTGACTATTTTGGCTACTAATTTGTAGTGGTGATTACTCGGTTTCTGATAAACCAAATTTATTAATTTTTTCTATTAAAGTAGTACGTTGGACGCTTAAGAGCCGGGCACTTTTTGAAACATTCCCTTCGGATCTTAACAAAGCTTCTTTTATCAGACTGCGCTCAATTTCCAACATACGCTCTTTGAGCTGAACGCCCTCTTCAGGAAAATCCACGCCACCTTGAGCAAGAGCTATAACGCTCTGAATATGATTAAAAGGCTCCATGACCTCGTCGCTGGTAACACTTCGCAATGCATCTGCGGGAGATAAGCCTTCATCTATAGGGGTATCAACGGATGCTACCAGCGCGCTGGGCACTTCATTAGTATTGCTTCCTGTTAATAAACTACGCATACCTTGGGGAATCAAACTAACAGGTATCTTTTGTAAGTTAATCTCTTGACTAGGGTAAAGAGTGGTGAATCGTTGAATAAGGTTGAATAACTCCCTAACATTTCCTGGCCAGTGGTAAGCCAAAAAAACCTCCATTGACTCAATACTTAGCCCTATCGGCCTCTTCTCGGGGGTAGCAACCTGAGCTGCAAATTCTTGAAACAGTTCTGGAATATCTATACGCCGATCAGAAAGTGCTCTAATTTCGATGGGAATCACGTTCAACCGATAATATAAATCTTCCCGAAAACTCCCGTCATCAATTAATTGATGGATATTTTGGTGCGTTGCAGCCACGACCCTCACATCAATAGAAATGCTGTTGACTGCGCCCACAGGATCAATGGTCCTTTCTTGCAAAACGCGTAATAACTTCACCTGCAAATCCATCGGCATATCACCGATTTCGTCAAGAAAAAGTGTTCCCCCATCAGCCAACTGAAATCGTCCTTTGCGATCCGATATTGCCCCGGTAAATGAACCTTTGCGGTGACCAAACAATTCGCTTTCAAGTAAGTCTTTTGGAATTGCGCCACAATTGATCGGGATAAAGGGGCCCCTTTTGCGCAAAGAACAGTCATGAATCGCTTGAGCTACTAACTCTTTGCCGGTGCCACTCTCACCTGTTATGAGGGTTGTAGAGTCACTAGGAGCTATGGCTTTTATCAAACCACGAAGCTCTTCCATCTCTGGGCTTGAACCTACAATAGCAGTTAGCTTAGACAATAGTCTTTTCTCGCATTAATTGATTATGACCTTGCTCAAAAACTCAATTCCACGATTAATCGTGTAACGAAGCACAAGAATATACACTAAATTCAACCCATGCACATAAAGAGATGTAACTCTGCGTATAATAAAGGACTAATATATAAATTCAATTATGGAATTGAAAATATTTGAAGCCACGTTACTTAGTGTTTTAATGACAACAAACGTCGACTTTAGAAAATCAACCAACAAATAATAAAACTTTCAAGAGAATTACCTTATTAAACCGTTAAATTATACTTTTTGCATTAAGGTTAATCGCTCTGTTGCCGATATATAAATCACGGCTCACTAATAAAGCGGAAAATAATATGTTGGCAAATAAAAGACGCGGTGCAAATGCTTATCGCAGTGTTGGAGTTTCCTCGACAGTACCATACTCTGATAGTATGCAGCTGATTCAATTGTTGTTTAATGGTCTAGTTGAGACACTGGCAACGGCGGAGGGACATTTTTCCAGAAATGACATTGAGGGCAAAGGGGCGTCGATTGAAAGAGCGCTGAAGATTCTTGGCGGCCTTCAAAGTTCTTTGAATTTTGAAGATGGCAAAGAACTGGCAAGAAATTTGTCAGATATCTATGATTACGCATCTAGGCAGCTTCTAAAAGCAAATATCAGCAACAACATCGATATCATTCGAGAGGTAAAGAGCTTAATTGTTGAAATTGATAGCGCATGGCAAACGTTACCCACGGCCATTAATCAGCGTTCAGTATCCATGGCATCGTAATAGTGTACATTGTGAGTAAATCACAGAACAAACCGAAAAAGAGAGGATTCAGCATCCTCTTTTTTTTACCTCCAAGAAAATAGTAACAAACCAGCATATTATGAATTTAACTAGCACGTCCAAAAGACCCTAGTCACCTCCTCTTCTAGAAGCTGCTCAAGACATACATGATTTATGTACCACAGGTATTCGTAAAAGAGAACGTCTCATAACTACCTTGATATTTGCTGAAATATATTTGGAGACGTAACGCTAATAAGTTTTTATCTTTACGCTCTGTGTTTAGGCACAGGTAGCTAACCTAATTTGCGTCAATAACCACTTCTATTCTACGATTTCGGGCACGCCTTGAAGAAGTGTTATTAGGTGCTAATGGCTTTATGTCTGCCATGCCGCTGGCCATAATATTGCCCGCTGAAGCGGGCGCAATGTCTAACAAAAATTCTACTACAGCAGAAGCTCTGGCGGCGGACAGATCCCAATTAGATCTAAACTGTTCGTTATAAGCCATGGGAACATTGTCTGTGTGGCCCTCTACGGTAATAAGACCAGTAACGCCTTCTATAGACGCGCCTAATTTGTTAAGTACTGGCTCAAAAGCAGTTTTAATGGTCGCCCGACCACTGGCAAAAGATCCCTGCTCAGCGAGGCGAACAATAATTTTATCTCCTTCCCTAAGAACTTCAGCCTGACCTTTGTTAATCTCAGCTGCCATGTCTCTTCGTATTTTTTGATATTTATCAGCAAAAGCAGCTTCTCTTGCTAAAATTTTAGCTTCTTTTGCATCTTGGCTGTCGGACACCTCACGTAAAGAAAGCTCAAGTTCAAGCTCGCTTTGTAAGGCAGCTACCTTGGCGTAGATGTTCAAATCATCCTCACGTACTCGAGTACCAAATTTACTATTTTCACCCTTACCCACTGTACCAGTAGAATCATCTGTAACAATTTCAATCACAGCTTGAAAAGTACCAGCCCTAATTCTAACCTTCCCTTCTGCTATTTCCTTAGCTAAGGAGCGCTTGATTAATTCAACGTCATCATTTGACTTGAATGGCTCTTGTTTACTAAAGGCTGTCAACACAACATCTTTGGGAACTTTAATATCTGTTGTATCTTCTTGAAGTTCTTGGATTAATGTTTGTTCAACTTGTGCCGGCGAAAATGTTTTAGCAATAACACTATCACCCTCTGGCCTGTCCACAATAGGAATTTCATTTTGCACACCAAAGTCACCATCTTCAGTACCTGAGACGGTTTGAGCACCAGCAGTATCCATATCTGCAAAAGCAATTAGCAACACAAAAAAAGCCATTAACAAAATCGCCATGTCTGCAAATGTTGCCATCCACATGGCGACACCCGCCGGACATGGCTTACAATTATTAACAAGTGTCTCATCATCTGCGATATTGTCAGTCACTGTCGTGCCTCTTCTGCAGTGGCGGCAGTTACAATAATTTCAATACGGCGATTCATTGCTCGACCTAACCGGGTTGCATTGCTGCCAATAGGTTTAGAATCTGCAAAACCAGCTATTTTTAACCGTCCCTGCCGTATAAATGAGCCATTAATCATTGCCGCTGCCACAGATGAGGCCCGTGCGGTTGATAGATCCCAGTTAGACTTGAAACTCTGGCTAAACATCACCGGAATATTGTCCGTATGGCCTTCAACTCTAATTTTCCCTTTCGCAGTTGATAGGGTTTCTGCCAATCTGCCAACTAAATCTTTAGCCTGGGCTGTCAAGTCAGCTCTGCCTGAAATAAAAGAGTCTTGACTTGCCAATCGCACAGAGAGCCGGTCTTCTTGCAACACCGCTTTTAAGGTTCCCTTGCTAATTTCATCCTCAAAAGCCTCGATAACTGCATCGTACTGGTCTTTAAGTTGCTGTTTTTCACGTTCTTTGGCAGCCTGTAGGGCACGAAGATCTTGTGATCTCAACTCAACCTTTGTACCCATCTGTGAGGTAATACTTAGTACTTTTGCAGCAATATCAATGGTACTTTGCCTTACTCTGGCGCCTTTACGAAGACCATCATCTGGCTCACCTGACCCACCGCTGGTAAATAGCGACTGAAGCTCCACGACAATTTGCTCATCTTCTATACGTATTAAGGCATCCCCTTTTTCCATAGCTTCAGAAAGCGTGTCAGTCAAACGACGAAAATCAGATTCGATACTAAAATCGCCTATATCACTCAAAGTGTACCGCTTTCGGTATTTCCTAAGAGTATCATCTGAATCTGTGAATGGGGCAGACAAAGGCGTTCCCTTTGCAATAACGGCAGCAAAACGTTCATCCAACATACTCGTGGCTGTAGGAATATTATCGATAACAACTTTGCGATCAACACCAAAAGCGGCACGGATAGATGCCGCAAAATTTGACTGCAACATAATGTTGATTTCCGTAAAAGAATAGAGCAACGCAAAGAACGCCATCAATAAGATCGCCATGTCTGCAAACGTTGCCATCCACATAGGCGCAACTGGCTTACATTTTGGGCACTTTATTGGCTTAACTTCTTCCTGTTGGGCAAATTCCGGAATAGCTCTTCTCCTCGTCGATGAAAAGCAACAAATAAATAAGCAATAAGTCTGTTATCACTATAATAAAACCTAAGCTGCAGCATCAGCGGCAGCATCTCGTTTAGCTTTTCTTTTCGGTGCTATATAGGGCGCTAGAATGTCCTCCATAAGGCGAGGGTTAGTGCCATTTTTAATAAACATAATGCCAATAATAATCAAATCATTGTTGCTTTCTTCAAGCTTTGCATAGCCCTCTAGTTTCATCCCCATAGGTATAAAAAATACGTTAGCCATCACCGACCCGTACAATGTGGTTAAAAGGGCTAGCGCCATGGCTGGACCAATCCCAGACGGATCTGCAAGGTTAGCTAATAGATTCACCAAACCAATAAGCGTGCCAATCATGCCCATACCAGGGGCCAATTCAGCCGCGGCACTTAACATATCAGCGCCCGTTTCGTGTCGAGCGGCAGTCTTTTCTTTCTCACGCTCCAAAGACTCCTTAATCAACTCAGCTTTAGTTCCATCGACCAGAGCCGTGACTCCTTTACTCAGAAATCGATTCTTGATTTCAACTCTTTCTAAGGCAATCATGCCCTCTTTTCGGGCAATCGTAGCTAACTCAAATAACTGATCTATTAACTCTTCAGGTTCTTCTACTTTATTGGAAAAGACCTTCCCTATTACCATTGGCAACCCTAAAGCATCTGAGAGTTTGGAGCGCATTACCGTAACCATGACCGCGGCACCAAAGACAAGTGCGGCGGAGCTAGAATCCCATAGTGCTCCGGGGTCCTCAACCGCTATACTGATGAAGCCAAAAGCACCCAGCAACCCTACAATCGTTGCAATATCCATTTAATTATCCGCTAACTTCAAGTATTTCAGTAAAGGTATCCAAAAGGTTACCCTGTATTCAGGCGCGATCTCAGCACCCGCCAGATAAGAATTTGTGATTCTTATAAGGTAGACATCGGCACTTTAAGCTATTAATTTAGTAGCTTCTGCAGTTAACCTCATTGCTGTTAAGAATAGGATTTTTTACTGCATTTTAATTGCTCAAATATCAAGACTTTTGGATCTATTGCCGATATAGAACCTAGAAGGTGCAAAATAAAATGCTAATGACATTTGCCCTATAAATTTTAAGGGCGTAAACGAGTGGTCTTGGAATGATTGAAATAGGTTCTCTTGGGTATATAAATTGTTTGGCGGAAATATCTCGATTAGCGTTATCACGGACAATAACCCTGGTATCGATAATATTCTTTTGTTTACTTAACATCGGATGTAACGATCGCTATGAAATTAAACCCACTTGTGATGCCACAGTAGACCAAGGCAATTTGGATCGATTTACCTTTGGCGAAAAAGGTGCCGCAACCGATTTAGCCACTGGCATTACATGGTATCGATGCCCTGCTGGGTCTTATTTTGAAAAACAGACCTGCACCGGAGAACCTTTTAGGCTTAGCTGGGACGAAGCAATAGAATATACCGCCGAATTGACTGAAATTTCCGGACTTGCATGGCGTATGGCCACTCTGGAAGAAGTTCAATCTATTATTATTTCTGGATGCGTTGGTCCGGCGCTAAATCCAAATGTATTTCCGACCATAAAGCCGGTCAATGTTTGGACTCTCAGCCAGCGTGATAATAACGACGATTTAAAGTGCACCATATACACCTACAATGGGGCATTTGCATGTAGGCACATTAAGAGCGTTACCCGACCATTTATGTTAGTTAGAGATGAAGATTCACCAAATGCGTCTGCGACTCAGGTTGCAGAGGAATACCAGCCGATGATGCCTTCGGACTGAACGCCAAACAAGCGTGGCCTTGGATTGCAGTGACTTGCTGAGAAGGTAACGTTTTTGACTTAAACCCCATTGAAGAACAACCATAAGGTCTGCGTCGATCATGGGTTATATTAAAAAACTTACACTGAAAACAGCTTTTATTAGTCAGTGGTTTCACCATATTTTGGTTTCCAATACTCCAAATAGATCTTCCACACTATAGTAATTACCAATCCAATAGCAACAAGATCCGCTGCAACTGCAGTAAGGTCAATATTTTTTATAAAAGGCAAATACCCTCTCGCCGCCAAAACACCAATGGTTAGCATTATAAGAATCACTAAGACCCTAATCCTGCGACATAACTGGCAAGGAGTTTGTTGATTATTAGATTTAAAGATAATGTTCTTCATAAATTCCAAATCGACAGCTAAACTATTTCCATGAGCACTTTTTAGGTTGCACAACAATATATTCTTGCTGTTCACTATTATCGCGTCATTTTGGTAATTAAATTTATAAGACCAGAGTGGCCGTTAAAAACGGATAATCTTTTTGCTACGAATATATTAATATTCCGCAAGCCAATGGTCCAGCATAAATAAATGTTAGTATAATAATGGTGTTCAAATTATGATTTTTTGAGGCAACAATCATGCTAACAGTCATTTCTCCAGCTAAAAAGCTCGATTACAGTGGTACACAAACCGCCCAACCTTTTACGCAGCCAGCGCTTATAGAGCATGCTAAGGAGCTGCACAAGGGTCTCAAAAACCTCTCACCCCAAGACGTCTGCGCATTAATGGGGCTTAGCGATAAATTAGGCGCTCTCAATTATGAACGCTTCCAAGAATGGCACACACCGTTTAACGCCGAAAATGCGAAGCAAGCTGTTTTAGCATTTAAAGGTGATGTCTATCAGGGTCTTGACGCTGATAGCATGACTCAAGCCGACTTAGAGTGGGCCCAAAACAATTTATGTATTCTCTCTGGCCTCTATGGTGTTCTGCGACCGTTGGATCTAATGCAACCCTATAGACTTGAAATGGGTACTAAGTTTGTAAATCCCCGAGGCAAGGATCTTTATCATTTTTGGGATGGCATTATTAATCAGCACTTAAATTCGCTTTTGACGGGATCAAATCCGGTGCTCGTTAACTTAGCATCTAATGAGTATTTTAAAGCCACCAAAGAAAAAACCCTTTCCTGCAGAATTGTTACGCCCATTTTCATGGACAACAAAGACGGCACGTATAAAACAATTAGCTTTTTTGCCAAAAAAGCCAGAGGCTTAATGGCTGCATTTATTATTAAAAATAGAATAACCAATGTTGAAGATTTAAAAGGCTTTAACAGCCATGATTATATTTTTAATGCCGCCTTAAGTAATACGGACAAATGGGTCTTCACCCGAGGTTAATGCTAATAGGAGCTACAGATGGTCAAGCCCTTTTCCGCAGCTTGCGAAAACAACCGAGAGGCTATTGGATCTGTGCTCAAAAAGCTGTTGTTTAAAGCTAAAAGCGTCTTTGAAATCGGCAGTGGCACGGGCCAGCATGCAGTATGGTTTGCCGAAAACTTGCCACACTTGCAATGGTATACCAGTGACAGAAGAGACAATCATACCGGTATTAACCAGTGGTTAGAGGAAAGTGGCTTGGAAAATGTTCAGCCGCCTATCACTTTAGATGTTGCTAAAGATATATGGCCAACAATAACAGTTGACGCCGTTTTCTCTTCTAATACCGCACATATTATGGCGTGGCCGGACGTACAGTGTATGTTTCGCGGAGCCTCAGCGTTATTGGCTGCCGATGGGTTGTTTTTTCTATATGGCCCTATGCAATACGGTGGTGTAATAACACCTCAAAGCAATAGAGATTTTAATGATCACTTAAAAAAAACTAACCCTGCACAGGGCATTCGAGAATTTGATGATCTAGATCAACTGGCCAAGTCACAGAACATGTATTTGTTAGAAGACAACGCCATGCCTGCAAATAATCAGCTGCTGGTGTGGAAGAAACAGTAACAAGGTACAACTCTGTATCCGCTAAGGAAATATCCCATAATCAAAAAAAATTCCGACAAAAATAACCATCCCCACGCGATGGTTATTTAAAAACGCGGCAAAACATGCCTTTGGATCTCGTAATGCCGTTGTTCGATACTGATGCACAAAAAATACCCCGGCAACAAGTAAGCTAGAAAAATACACACCACCACGGTCAAACTCAAGCCCAACCAAAACCATTAGAACTAAACTAGCAAATTGTAATAACGCAATAATAAAACGATCAAATTGTCCGAATAGTATCGCTGTAGACTTTACACCAATCTTAAGATCATCTTCGCGGTCAACCATTGCATAATAAGTATCAAAAGCAATGGTCCAGGTGATAATAGCAGCACAAATAATCCATAATTCAAAAGGCAATTCGGCACGTTCAGCAGCGAATGCCATAGGCACCACCCAAGCCCATGCAACCCCTAAACCAAGTTGTGGTAAATTAGTGAACCGTTTCATAAACGGGTAAATTGCGGTGATAGCAAGACCGCCAAGGGATAGCACTATAGTTAATGTATTAGTCATCAATACCAATACCAGTGCAACCATTAGCAAACCAAAAAACAACCAAAGAGCATGTTTCGGCGCTATCTCTCCTGAGGGTAATGGCCTAGTCTTAGTCCGCTCTACCAAACCATCAATATGACGATCTGCATAATCATTAATCACACAGCCCGCTGCCCGCATTACTAAGAGGCCAATGATGAAAATCACCAAATTATGCCAAGCAGGTACACCTGAGCCCGCAAACCACAGGGCCCAAAGAGTAGGCCACATCAAGAGATAGACCCCAATTGGCCGGTCCATGCGAACCAACCGCAACCAAGGATTAGACACTAAGAGGGTTCTGGGCTCACCAAATGTAGGCATATGTATCCGTATTAGTCATATATCATCACTTCCATTGGGCTCAAACGTTGACAAAAATATCTCACTGACCAGCAGCGGTTTTTGATCTAATCTAAATACCGATCGTCGACCCCACAGCATCGCATTACTATTACTCACCCCAATGGGAACTGCAAGTTCTTGAGCATTAAAATAGGCCACTTCTACCGTCTCTCTTGACATTGAGGAGTCACTGAATAAACGAGCGCCTAATGGTTGATTGTCAAGATTTCTAAGTTCTGCAACCCGTCCTGTAAGAGTAGTCAGTGGCATTATGCTTCTTGCAAACACCCACGGGATATGATCTCCATAGAGAATAACCTGTCTGACCAATACCGGTGTTTGAACTGTAATGTTTAAGGCTTGGGCTTCAGTTGCTAAAGGCACATCCTCACGCTGGCTTAGCACTTTAACAGAAAATCGATTACCGCTTGCCTTAACAAGACGAGACGTTAAAGAGCCCCGATCAGACAACCACTGATACCAAAAATATGGCAATTGTTCAGATTCAAAAGCCGACAAAGGTTGCCAAAATATTGGTTCAACTGGCATTTTCTGTTTATACATTTGTGTTACTCATGAAACTAAAATAACACCAATTTGTGTGTGCCTAATCATAAACAGACCCCATTGCATTTGGACGCTCCCGAAAACGCTTGTATTCCCATTGATACTGTTCAGGTGCTAAATCGACCATTGCAGCGACACTGTTGTTCATCGCTTTCAAGCTTACCGCCTGATCAGCGTTATATACATCTTTATCTACCGGTAGAAAATGTAATGTCCATCCAGATGGTGCACGTAGCGCTGTGCACATGAGAGCCTGAGCACCAGAGCGCTGCAGTAATTTATGAATTAACGTCATAGTACGGGTTTCAACACCCATAAAAGATGCAAAATCGCCACTTGCCGGCGGCGGCTTTTGGTCAGGTAAAATACCAGAGATTTCGCCCCGCTTTAAAGCCTTGATAAGTGCGGAGACACCCCGAACATTTGTCGGCACCAAGGTTGCACCGGACTGTTGGCGGGATGTCTTAATCCAATTTTCTAAAACAACCATTTTTGGAGGATCATATAAAGAGGTCATCGGCTTAAACTGACCGGCCCATAATCCCAGAACTTCCCAATTACCCAAGTGCGGAATAATTAAAATAGTTCCCGAGTCTTTTTGCAGCGCATCTTGGAAAAGATCTAGTCCCTCTATAGCGACAACTTTGTCGGTTATCCAAGGATTACCTTTTCGCCATACCTTGGGCGTCTCAAATATGGCTTTCCCAAGATCTAGCATACGTTTTTTACACAGGCTCTCTAACTCTGATGGACAACGATTTGGATAGCACAGGGATAAATTGATCCGAGTAATCTGGGTGGGACGCGCATTAAAACTATACAGAAACCAGCCACAAATTCTGCCCTTGCTCCGAGCAATTCGTGAAGGCAACCAAGAGATAATTTTTAGTAATCCCAAAATCACTAAATTTCTCACCTAGATTATCTCCTATGGCTTAATAAAAAGTTAAAATCATTGCTGAAAAAGCCGATTTGGTGTGTTTGGAAGGCAGTATATCTAAAGCGTGGACTAGCCTGCTAGCTAATTCATACTTTTGCGCGCCATAACCCCTATCTTTATCTATTCGCGGCTTTATAATTCACACTTGGTTTTATTTTATTTTGCACAGTGAGTAAACTTTCGTGAGTAACCTTCCCGCACCACCAGATACCTTTCAGGATTTGATCGCTAGACTTCAACAATATTGGGCTGACCAAGGTTGCGTTATCATGCAGCCACTTGATATGGAGGTTGGTGCCGGCACATTCCATCCGGCGACATTCTTAAGGTCCATAGGACCTGAGAACTGGAATAGCGCTTATGTGCAACCCTCACGGCGACCCACAGATGGGCGCTATGGTGAAAACCCTAATAGATTGCAACATTACTATCAATTTCAGGTTGTCATGAAGCCATCACCAGAGGACTTTCAAGAATTGTACCTAGGCTCCTTAAGAGCACTGGGTATTGATACCTTGGTGCATGATATTCGGTTTGTAGAAGACAACTGGGAGTCACCGACACTCGGAGCCTGGGGTCTAGGCTGGGAAGTATGGTTAAATGGAATGGAGGTGTCTCAATTTACCTATTTTCAGCAAGTTGGTGGCCTTGAATGCTATCCCGTAACCGGGGAAATAACCTACGGACTAGAACGTATAGCTATGTACTTGCAAACTGTTGATAGTATTTACGATTTAGTCTGGGCAAAAGGTCCGCAAGGCAATGTGAGCTACGGCGATGTGTTTTTGCAAAACGAAATTGAAATGTCGACGTTTAACTTTGAACATGCGGATGTTGCCTTTTTGTTTGACGCTTTTGATCAATATGAAAAAGACAGTAACCATTTAATTAAAAATAATTTACCACTACCAGCTTACGAAATGGTTATGAAGGCCTCACACACCTTTAATTTACTAGATGCTCGGAAAGCTATTTCCGTCACTGAGCGTCAACGATTCATCCTACGAGTACGTAGCTTGGCCCGAGGAGTCGCGCAAAGTTATTTTAACTCACGGATGGAAGCGGGGTTCCCCCTAGCATGTGAAGAAATTGCAAAGGAAGTGCTGGCCCAGCACGCTGGGGAATCGATATGAAAGGTGATTTATTATTCGAACTGGGAACCGAAGAGCTACCACCTAAAGCATTGAAAAGTTTATCCTTAGCGCTAGGTGAAGGCGCTAGTATCGGCCTGTCAAATCATAACTTGTCCTTTGATAAGATCCAGTTATTCGCTGCACCAAGACGGCTTGCTATTCTTATAAGCGATTTAGATACTCAAACACCAGACACAGAAACAGTGAGTTGGGGACCGCCACTAAAGGTGGCCTTTGACGCTGACAATCGACCAACAAAAGCAGCACAGGCATTTGCCAATAAAAATAGATTAAACCTCTCAGACCTATCCTCCTACATTGAGAACGATGGTAAACAAGATAAGCTTTGTGTGCGCAGTGTTCTTAAGGGAAGACCAACCGCTGAACTACTTGGAATGGTTTTATCAGAGACTTTGCGCACACTGCCAATACCCAAACGGATGCGTTGGGGTAAGAGTAAGGAAGAGTTTGTAAGGCCGGTACAATGGGCAGTGTTGCTATTTGATGGAGTCACTCTACATGAAGATATCTTTGGTCTGATCAGTGGCAATATAAGCCAAGGGCATCGATTTCTGGGGGAGGGTGACATTCAAATTATCTCTCCGAAATCCTATGAGCAGCAATTGCACGATGGCTTTGTGATCGTGGATTTTAATAAACGTGTCGATATTATCCAATCCTCTGTCAACCAGCTTGCGGAAAAAATCCATGGCGTGGCAGTAATTGATCCTGACCTTCTTATTGAGGTCGCTGCGCTTAATGAGTGGCCTGTAGCGTTGCTGGGCCATTTTGACGACGCATTTTTAGCTGTACCTCCTGAAGCACTTGTATCCTCGATGAAGGAACATCAAAAATACTTTCACGTTATAGACTCTAAGCAACAATTAATGGCAGCTTTTATTACCGTTGCAAACATCATTAGCAAAGATCCACAAGAAATTATCAGTGGGAATGAACGAGTAATTCGGCCACGACTAGCAGATGCCGCGTTCTTTTATAAAAATGACTCTGCTATTAGCCTTATTGATCGACGTGACGCACTCAGAACAGTAGTGTTTCAAGAAAAATTAGGATCGGTTTTTGATAAAACAGAACGAGTCGCGGCGCTTGCTGAAGCAATAGCGCCATTCGTGGGAGCAGACCGTTCCCTTGCTAAGCGAGCTGGCCAGATAAGTAAATCTGATCTTGTCTCTGACATGGTAGGTGAATTTGCTGATTTACAAGGCATTATGGGTCGTTATTATGCTATAAACGATGGGGAACATCCTGACGTAGCTCAAGCTCAGCTAGAACAGTACTTACCACGCTTTGCTAAAGATAATTTGCCAGCGACAGCTGTGGGCACTGCAGTGGCGTTAGCCGACAAGCTTGATACACTGGTAGGTATATTTAGCATAGGTCAACAACCTTCAGGGTCTAGAGACCCCTTTGCATTGCGACGTGCAAGCCTGGCAATATTGCGCATTC
This sequence comes from Porticoccaceae bacterium, assembly GCA_003491845.1. Classification (GTDB taxonomy): domain Bacteria; phylum Pseudomonadota; class Gammaproteobacteria; order Pseudomonadales; family Porticoccaceae; genus HTCC2207. The sequence goes on from DNBN01000253.1 coordinate 21,522, forward strand.
TAGTGGGAGGAAATATTGATCTTGATTTAAAAACGGCTATTGAACAAGCAGCAATTAACTTTAAATTGACCCCTGAGAATCACGAAAAAACATGTAAGCAAGTACTTACATATATATTAGAGCGATTTAAAGCTTGGTATAAAGACGAAGGCCTGAAGGCAGAAATTTTTCTATCAGTAGCCTCACTTAATTTGTCAAACCCCCTTGATATAAATTCTCGAGTAAGAGCTGTATATGCATTTTCATTGTTACCAGAAGCTAACGACTTGGCTGCTGCGAACAAAAGAGTATCTAACATTTTAGTAAAACAGGCCCACAGTGGTTCTATGGGAGAAGTAAATTCGTTACTTTTTCAAGACCCCGCCGAAAAAATACTTGCCAATGCTGTAGCAATTTTGAAAACTGAATCTAAGCCACTATTAGAAAAACGTAATTACAGTCAGCTACTTACGAATTTAGCTAGCCTACGTGATCCTATCGATAGTTTTTTTAATGATGTGATGGTGATGGTAGACGACGACGAGGTTCGGTCAAACAGACTGAGGTTACTACAAGATCTACGTATCCTCTTCGTCAACGTAGCTGATATCGCTCAAATGGCAGTAAGTAAATAATACAGCATA
>DNBN01000253.1:22486-45130 GCA_003491845.1 Porticoccaceae bacterium
ATAATAAGGCTATACCCCGTGTGCATAAATTAGGTAGATAGGGCCAAAGACTACAAATAGGGATATTAAGTGAGTTATAACAATTGGTTATTCAACGCTATTAAATCGGCCATATTTTATCTCGGTCTGCTCATTATTGTGTTCCTTACCGGGATTGTCAGCGGAGTTAGTTATTTCCAATCTCCTTTGAAACGACAAAAAACACTGAGTGTTGGCAACCATCTAATTATGCAGTGGCTAAATTTGATCTGTAAGATTGACGTACAGGTAACTGGACTTGAAAATATTCCAACAGGTGCCTGTGTAATATTATGCAACCATGAGAGTGCCTGGGAATCATTTTATCTACAGTGGTTATTGCAACCAGCAAGCTTTGTATTAAAGCAAGAGTTAATGTGGCTACCTTTCTTTGGCTGGAGTCTGGCGGCAATGGCTCCCATAGCAATAGACAGAAATAAGCCACTTTCGTCTATTCGCACTGTTCTTAACAAAGGGCAGAAACGTCTAAACCGTGACATTAGAGTCGTGATTTATCCTGAAGGGACACGCCGTCCTCACGCTAACCTTGGAACATTTAAGACAGGTGGCGCGGCTTTAGCAAAAACGGCTAAAGTACCAATTATTCCAATCGCCCATAATGCTGGTGCACATTGGCCTACTAACACCTGGATAAAAACACCCGGCACGATTCACCTGATTATTGGCAAGCCAATAGAAACATCAAACCAAAGCCCACGGGAACTAACGGATGCCGCAAAGGACTGGATTATGAGCGCCATAAATAACAATGGTCCGAAAACCAGCTAACACATCATAAAAATAATTAAATTCAGATATCTAAATTCACAACAGATAAAGCATTAGTTTCAATGAAATCACGCCTAGGCTCTACTTGATCACCCATAAGCGTAGTAAACATCTGGTCTGCCGCAATAGCATCTTCAATGGTTACAACCAACATTCTTCTACTCTCGGGGTCCATCGTTGTTTCCCAAAGTTGCTCAGGATTCATCTCGCCAAGCCCTTTATACCGTTGGGTGTTAATGCCGCGCCTTGATTCAGACATTAACCAATCTAAGGCTTGTTTAAAACTATCTACCAGCTGCTGCCTCTCACCCCTTTGAACATAGGCGCCCTCTTCTATCAAGCCAATTAGGGTCTTTCCTAAAGTAACAATGGCAGAATACTCTGCGGACGTGAAAAAATCTCGGCTCAGTGTGTGGTGATGCGGCACACCATGCGCGGTAATTTCAACTCGGGGCAGAAATACATTACGCTCTTTATCTTCTGTAACAGAGACTTGGTAACGATGAGTCCCACTATCGATTTTTTCGAGGTTTTTCTGGAGTTCGCCACACCAAGAGGCAACTTCATCGCTATTTTTTAGAAGATCGTCATTGAACCCAGTAGTATAGATTAACGTTTCTAATACCTCTAATGGATAAACTAGTGACATCCGCTCAATCAAACTACCAACAAGACGAAACTCATTAACAAGACTCTCTAAGGCGGCACCCTGAAGCGCCGGTGCAACAGGATTGACATGCAAAGTGGCACTCTCTAACGCCTTCTGTGTTAAATATTCCATGAGAGCCACGTCATCTTTAACGTATTGTTCATTCTTACCTTTACTGACTTTATAGAGTGGCGGCTGGGCGATATAAATATGGCCGTTTTCTACCAGTTCTCGCATTTGACGGAAAAAGAAGGTCAACAATAAAGTTCTGATATGCGAACCGTCAACATCAGCATCCGTCATGATCACAATTGTGTGATATCGCAGTTTGTCTAAATTAAACTCTTCTGCACCGATGCCACAACCAAGAGCTGTAATTAGCGTCCCAACTTCAACACTTGAGAGCATTTTATCAAAACGTGCTTTTTCGACATTTAAAATTTTACCTTTCAAGGGTAAAATAGCTTGGGTTTTACGCGCTCTACCTTGTTTCGCAGAACCGCCAGCAGAATCACCCTCCACCAAATATAACTCTGATAAAGCTGGATCTTTTTCTTGGCAATCGGCCAGCTTCCCAGGCAGTCCAGCGATATCTAAAGCACCTTTGCGTCGTGTCATCTCTCGCGCTTTTCGAGCAGCTTCACGAGCACGAGCGGCATCTATCATTTTATTAACAATAGCACGTGCTTCTTGAGGATACTCCAAAAGAAAATCGTTAAACTTATCACCCATTTCTTGCTCTACCGCAGACTTCACCTCGGAGCTCACTAATTTATCTTTTGTTTGAGAAGAAAACTTAGGATCCGGCACTTTTACAGACACAATAGCGGTTAGTCCTTCACGTGCGTCATCGCCTGTTGTGTTAACCTTAGACTTATTATTTATACCCTCTTTTTCAATATAAGTATTCAACCCCCGAGTAAGCGCAGAGCGAAATCCTGCTAAATGCGTCCCGCCATCTCGCTGAGGGATATTGTTGGTATAACAAAGTATGTTTTCCTGAAAACCGTCATTCCACTGCAGTGCCACCTCTACACTAGTACCATCGTCTCGATCGTTACTGAAGTGCATAATATTATTGACAGTGGTTTTGTTGGTATTTAAATATTCCACAAAAGCGCTCAAGCCACCCTCATAAGCATAGACTTCTTCCTTTCCAGTTCTTTCATCATGTAAAACAATACGCACACCCGAGTTTAAGAAAGACAACTCTCTGAGTCGCTTCGCCAACTGGTCAAAATGAAATTGAATATTAGTAAAAGTGTCCTCTGACGGCATAAAAAAGACTTCTGTACCAGACTCTTTAGTATCACCAATAATCTCAAGCGGCCCATCAGGTACGCCATGGGAATAAGTTTGTTCGTGTACCTTGCCATTACGCCGTATGGTTAAGCGCATTTTTTTTGATAACGCATTAACCACCGAAACCCCTACACCGTGTAAACCACCACTTACCTTATAGCTATTATCATCAAATTTACCTCCGGCATGCAAAACCGTCATGATAACTTCAGCAGCGGAAACTCCTTCATCATGCATTTCAGTAGGAATACCACGGCCATTGTCAAAAACTGAAATCGATTCATTAGGATGAATAACAATTCTAATTTCAGAGCAATGCCCTGCCAACGCCTCATCAATAGAATTATCCACGACCTCGAAGACCATGTGATGCAACCCAGTACCATCATCAGTATCACCAATATACATACCAGGGCGTTTTCGCACAGCGTCCAGTCCTTTTAGCACTTTAATGCTCGACGAATCGTAGTTTTGCTCTTCAGACATAAGTTTTATATTTCCTGTTGTTCAACTCGCTACCATTGCACCATGTTCCACGTAGAACATTTTGTGCGCATTTTCTCTAACCAAACCATCAAAATCGTGCTTATCAACGCCAGTGACAAAAAACTGACAATCAAGATCATATAGGCAATCTATTACCTGCCGTCGATGCCTATGATCAAGCTCTGCAGGCAGATCATCTAACAAAAATAGACAGGACTCACCCATTTTTGAGCGATAATAGGTAGCTTGGGCCAACTTCAACGCGTAAACCAACAATTTTATTTGGCCGCGCGACAACGAATCTGAAGCTAAAATCCCATCTACTTTAATCTTAAGATCAGCCTTTTGGGGCCCATGGCTGGTGGTCCCCACCAACTTGTCACGCGCAACATCACCTGTCATTACCTCTGACAATGAACAATCATCCCGCCAACCTCTATAATATTCGACACTCAGAAGTCCGAGGCCATCAAACTTTTCTGCCACCGCCGCTACATGGTCTGCCAGGCCAATTAAATATTCCTGACGGTACTTTGTTATTGCCTCACTTAAAGGGATTAATTCCGCCGTCCATATACGCAAAGAATCTTCGTCCATTCTACCATGACGTAACAGTTGATTCCGCTGTTTTAATGTTTTTTGAAAGCGACGCCAAAGATCAGTATAAGATGGTTCCACGTGGAACACTCCCCAATCTAAAAACTGTCTACGCTGAAGAGGTCCACCCTCAAGTAAATTAAAACTATGAGCATCAATAAGCTGTAAGGGGATAATAGCTGCAAGTTGGACAGCGGACTGTAAATTCTCACCATCCATTCGGGCCATAAAATGGCCGTTGCGTGTTCGTTTGACACCCAGTTGATGGGTTCTAGGCGGGGACTGTCGCTCTACCTTAGCAGAAACGATTAAATCGCTTGCATCATGATTAATAACCAAGCGTAAATCTCTATGCCTAAAAGATTTGCCTCGACCCAAAAGATGTAGGGCCTCTAAAAAACTGGTTTTACCACTGCCATTAATACCATAAACAACATTAGCTGCACTGTGGAGGTCAATTGCAACCTGCTTCAAATTACGCACCTGATGAACTTCAAGGCGAGAAATATGCATCAATCAGTGATCCAGGCCGTCAACGACACCAACCTATAGACGCATAGGCATAACAACGTATACCGCCGAACCATCCTCAGCGTCCTCTACTAAAGCGCTACTATTAGCATTAGATAAGGTAAGTCTTACGTTATCACCATTAACAACATTTAACACATCCAGTAAGTAGCTAACATTGAAGCCAATTTCAAGCTCTTCACCTTGATAGTCAACAAACACCTCCTCTTCAGCTTGCTCTTGCTCAGGATTGTTCGCGACCATTTTTAATGATCCACTGGACAACAAAATACGCACGCCGCGATATTTCTCATTAGATAAAATCGCAGCACGACCAAACGCCTGCTTTAACTCAGCTCGATCACCAATAACAACCTTGTCACCACCTTTAGGCAACACACGATCATAATCGGGGTAAGCACCATCAACAAGTTTAGAGGTGAAGCAATAATCGCTACCTAGCACCCTGATATGGTTGGAACCCATAGTCACTTTTACATCTGTCTCGTCAAGCAAGCGAGATAACTCGATAATACCTTTACGTGGCAATATTGAAGCAATAGCAGCATCGACCGATACATCGCAAGCACCATCACTTAAAGCCATGCGATGACCATCAGTGGCGACTGCCCGCAATTGATTACTATTCAATTCCCACAACATCCCATTAAGATAATACCTAACATCCTGTTGTGCCATGGCGAACGACGTAGACTCTATCAGACCCTTCAGCAGGGACCCAGAAACGACAAACTCTACTGCTTTATCGCCCTCATCAACTGAAGGAAACTCATTAGCCGGTAATGTGGCAAGCGTGAATTTACTACGACCACTCTTTATCGTAGCTTTTCCTTCGCTACTGGAAAACTCAATATTCGATCCATCCGGTAACGAACGACAAATATCAACAAGCTTTCTTGCAGAAACGGTAACATCGCCGTCTTCTCCACCTGAGGACACCTCTGTTACGCCAACAATCTCAACCTCAAGATCAGTTCCAGTGATTGATAATCGAGCGTGTTCAAGATTTAACAAAACATTAGACAGAATAGGTAGTGTTTGCCGGCGCTCAACTACCCCAACAACCAACTGTAATGGCTTTAAAATTGATTCACGTGACAGACTAAATTTCATAGTATTTAATAACTCCAACAGCAAATAACAAAAAAAAGATTGAGGGTTAAGTGGAAAGCGTACGATAAAGGTTTTTTAAATCCCTTTGTACTTCCCTATCCATACCCTCAAGCTCCTTAACCTTACGACAAGCGTGTAATACCGTAGTGTGATCCCGGCCACCAAAAGACTCACCAATCTCTGGAAGACTATGGTTAGTCAACTCTTTGGCAATAGACATAGCTAATTGCCTTGGTCTTGCTACAGAGCGACTACGCCTCTTTGATAACATATCAGACATCTTTAATTTGTAATAATCTGCAACTACGCGTTGAATATTATCTATGGTAACTAGCTTATCTTGAAGTGCCAATAAATCTTTGAGAGATTCTCTAATTAAATCAATATCAATGGAACGACCGGTGAACTGAGCGTGAGCCATAACGCGCTTTAAAGCGCCCTCTAGCTCTCTCACATTAGATCGTATTCTCTGAGCGATAAAAAATGCAGCGTCTTTAGACAATTCCATCCCTGACTGCTCGGCCTTGTTGATTAAAATCGCCGCGCGAGTTTCAAGCTCTGGCGGCTCAACCGCTACCGTCAAACCCCAGCCAAATCTCGACTTTAGCCTTTCTTCAACACCATCAATCTCTTTAGGGTAGCGATCGCAGGTTAATATCATCTGCTGGCCGCCCTCTAAAAGCGCATTGTAGGTGTGAAAAAACTCTTCTTGGGACCTTTCCTTTCCCGAAAAAAACTGAATATCGTCAATAAGCAGAGCATCAACAGAACGATAAAACCTTTTAAATTCATCTATAGCCTTTAACTGCAATGCCTTCACCATATCAGCGACAAACCTTTCAGAGTGTAAATAAACTATTTTAGCCTCTGGGTTTTTTTGACGCATGGCGTGACCAACAGCGTGCATAAGATGAGTTTTACCCAACCCTACACCCCCATAAATAAATAGAGGATTATATGAGCCACCAGGATTTTCCGCTACTTGCTGAGCAGCAGCAAAAGCCAATTGATTTGACTTTCCTTCAACAAAACTTTCAAACGTAAAATTCCGATTTAAATTGGTTTTAAGGCTATTTTCTGCAGCTGACTTAATAATAACTGGCGACTTATCTACTACGTTTTCTTTATCTAATTTAGGCGTATCTTGCCAATTAAAATCTTGACTAGAAAGTACAGGTGCGGCTGCTGGATAGGGCTCGTCTTCATTTTGAAAAACGGCGCCTGAAGAAGGTAAAACCGTAATTAAGACACTTACTTTAGTGCCACCCAATTGAACCATCAATTCTTCAATACGAACCAGAAATTTGTTCTTTACCCAATCTTCTATAAATCTATTAGGCGCCAATAACTGTACCTGATTCTCAAAACCAGGCTGTACAACAAGGGGACGTATCCAGGTATTAAATTGTTGCTCAGGCAACTCCACTCGAAGTTGAGCTTGACACTGAGGCCATACCATAGACGCTAAATCAGATTGCACACAAGCACCACAAACCCCTATCAACATTAAAAAGCGATGAGATATATCTTCAAAGACAACCAAATTATCGCAAAAACTACCACCAAGACCAATTTACACAACGATAAAATTTAGTCTTAGTAACCCAAAATTACTATCATTTAATTCTATATAAGCATAAGAATATTATCCACATATTTTGAAACACTGGAAAAACAAAAAAATTTAAAAATAAATAAAAATCAATAACTTATATAAAAACAAGCTTTATTTTATTCACACTAATATTTAATAATTAGGTTAAAAATTAATCAATAAATGTGTATAACCTGTTAATTTACGGTTTAAACCCAGTGATTAAACCTAATGTTTTAAGAAAGTTAAACAAAAAGAAAAGGGTTTGAAATATACCGTGACTCACTAGTGTTTTTTAGTCACTTACCGATGCAAAATGAAGAAAATATACGCCCTAAAAGATCATCTGAACTAAACTGGCCAGTAATTTCCGAAAGCTCTTTTTGTGCTTGTCTTAGATCTTCAGCTAATAGTTCACCGGCGCCCGCAAGCCGAAGTTGCTGTGTACCTATGACAACCAAGTCTAAACCTCTTTCAAGAGCAGTAAGATGACGTCTACGGGCAGAGAATACGCCTTCTGTTTGATTCAAATATCCCACATCTTGGCAAAGATATTCAAAAAAAGCATCTAAACCAATCTGTTTTTTGGCCGAAATCGCAAACGTATTCTCTTTAGAGTCTAATTCGGCTTGAGTAAGCCCTGAGAGATCAATTTTATTGAGCAACAAAACCAGCTTTTGATTAGAATCAGGGTAACGCTTAAAAAAATCTGGCCAAATAGACTTAAGATCACATTGAATATTATCAGTGGAATCAGCTAAAAATAACACATAATCTGCTGTCTCTATTTCTCCCCACGCACGGCGCACACCCTCAGCCTCAATTTCATCAGCAGTATCACGCAAACCAGCAGTATCAATAATATTTAATGGCAAACCTCTTATGGTGATTTTTTCTCTCAATACATCTCTGGTTGTACCTGCAACTGGAGTGACAATAGCCGCATCGTAGCCAGCTAAGGCATTTAACAAGCTTGATTTACCCGCATTTGGCTTTCCAGCTAACACAAGAGTTAGACCCTCTTTTAATAAAGCGCCTTGTGAGGCCTTTGCTAGTAACGACATCATCTTTTTAGCAAGAGTATCTAGATCGTTAAACAAAGAATCATTACTTAGAAAATCTATTTCTTCTTCTGGAAAGTCGATAGCCGCTTCAACATATATGCGTATTTGTATCATGTCCTCGACTAATTTATTTACCAAGGTTGAAAACTCACCCTGCATAGAACGTACAGCAGACCTTGCAGCCTCAACGGAACTAGCGTCAATTAAGTCAGCAACAGCCTCTGCTTGAGCAAGATCCATCTTGTTATTAATAAAAGCTCGCTCAGAAAACTCCCCTGGACGAGCTAGACGCGCTCCTAGAGAAATACACCGCTTGACAAGTGTGTCCAAAATAATTGGTCCACCATGCCCTTGAAGCTCAAGGACAGACTCGCCAGTAAATGAATTAGGTGAAGGAAAATAAAGCAATAAACCCTCGTCTATAGCAACACCAGAGTCGTCTAAAAATTGACTAAAAATGGCTCTGCGTGGCGTTACTGCTACATTGGTAAGATGCTTGATATATACATCCAAATTTTCACCAGACAATCGCACAACACCAACGCCACCGCGCCCAGAACCCGTAGCAATAGCTACTATAGTGTCTTTATCATTCTGCAGCATAAACTTGCATAGTGCCTGATAGGAAAAAGGCTCTTACAGCGCCTTATTAAATTTTATTTTTTTGCTACCGCAATCTGACGGTTAACAACCCATTGCTGGGCCATCGATAACAAATTGTTCACCGTCCAATAAAGTACCAAACCAGAGGGAAAGGTCATAAACAAAAAGGTAAAGGCAATTGGCATAATTTGCATTACTTTTGCTTGCATGGGATCAGTCGGCATTGGTTGTAACTTTTGCATCAACAACATACTTGCGCCCATAATAATAGGTAGAACAAAATACGGATCCTTAGCAGACAAATCTTGAATCCAGAATATCCAAGGCGCATGACGTATTTCTACAGACTCCATTAGCACCCAATAAAGCGCTATAAACACAGGCATCTGAAGGAGCATCGGTAGACAACCACCTGCAGGGTTAACCTTTTCTTTCTTATACAACCCCATTAATTCTTGCGACATCTTCTGTCGATCATCACCGTGCAATTCTTTGAGGCGCGTTAATTCCGGTTGTAAACTACGCATCTTGGCCATTGATTTCAGGCTCGCGGCAGACAGAGGATATAGCAGTAATTTAATGCCAAGAGTCAATAATATTATTGTCCATCCCCAGTTGCCTATAACACTGTGGATCATTTTCATCGCTTTAAATATCGGTTCAGCTAAAATCCATAGGAAGCCATAATCTACTGTTCTATCAAGGTATTCAGATAACTCACCAAGGATTACCTGATCTTTAGGTCCTACATAAAAGCTAGCAGCATAATCTGCAGTATCACCTGGTTTAATAACCATTTCTGGACCAGTAAAACTCATCAAGTAAATATCACGATTAGACAGTTTTCGTAAAGTGAAATTATTCTCTTGGTTTACCGGTGGTATCCACGCGCTAATAAAATAATGCTGAACCATAGCAACCCAGCCACCTTCAATACTGGTTTTAACGGATTTATCGTCAATGTCGCTGAAGTCAAACTTTGCGTAATTTTGATCGGGTTGTCGCAACGCAGCACCAAGATAAGGTTGCATACTAAAACCAGAAATATCTGTTACCGGTGGTTTAGAATCCCTCTTAATCTGACCATAAAAGGCACCGCTCCAACTATCACTAGACCCATTACTAATCAAGTATTGCACACCAATAGTATAACTGCCTTTGGCTAAACTAAAGCGCTTAACAAACCTAACATTATCTATGTTAGTGGTAAGGTCGACGGTAATAGAGTCTTCATCTTCACCAAGGACATACTCTTTAAGTGTTGCTCTGAACTGCGGACGCCCCTGACCTGTATCCGTGCCATTTTTGCCAATCAAACCACTGCGAGCAACATAAGTATTTTCAGGCGTATTCTTGAGCATGGAAAAGGGCTGCCCACCCAACTCCGGTTTACGATCAAAATGCTGTAATAATTTTGCATCTATAATGTCACCGCCCAAGGTGTCAACAACTAACTCAAGCACATCATTCTTTAGAGTAATCAGTTGTCTATTAACAACCTTAGACTCTTGCTCAACTACCTGAGAAAGAGCTAACTGAGGAAGCTCTTCAGCCTGAGAGCTTTCATCTATCGGTAGCACACTATCTCTATTAGTTGCTGAACTATACTCAGATTGTAGTTCTACAACAGGCATTGACACTCCTTGCTCTTGAGATTGATTCCACTGAATCATCAATAGCCAAGCCACAATACACATTCCAGCGATTAACGCGGTTCTTTGCCAATCCATATTATTTAGAACTCTTTTGGTTTTTAATCAGCGAGTCATCGCTGCTTTTTATCTCTGGTACGGGATCATAGCCACCAGCACTAAAGGGGTTACATTTGAGTATTCTTAGACACGACAGATAACTGCCTTTTAAAACTCCAAAACGCGTAATTGCTTCGTGAGTAAAACAGGAGCACGATGGGTGGAAACGACAATTGTTGCCTAACAGCGGGCTAATTGCTAACTGGTATCCGCGTATGCATTTTAAAAATAAATTACGCATTCCTTTCCTGTGAAGAATTTTCAAGACGACGACTTAGTCTGCACCAAGATTGTTGCAACAACAAGGCCAGCTCTCTTGAAGTTACTTTATCGGCACCTTTTCGAGCCAAAAAAACAATATCAACTGAACAAGGAGTATTTGAGAGACGAAAACTTTCTCTGACTAATCGTTTGATAGCATTCCTATTAACTGCTTTATTAATGTTTTTTTTCCCAATAACCAGTCCCAGACGGGACGATGTCAGTCTGTTGGGTTTTGCAAGTATAAGGTAATAAGAGTGAGAAATTTTACACGAATTAAACTCAAAGACGTGATTGAAGTCAGCACTTTTAAGTAGTCGCTGATTCCTGCCGAATTTTAGACTTTCTCTAGTCAAAACGGTGGGCTCCAAAAAGCCCACTATTTATGCAGAAAGGCGCTTACGGCCCTTCGCACGACGTCGATTTAAAACAGCTCTGCCGCCCGGTGTCGCCATACGAGCTCTAAAACCGTGGGTTCGCTTGCGCTTGAGGTTGCTCGGTAGAAATGTTCTTTTCATGTTAAATCGTCCAAAAAATAATGTGTTACCCAGACAGGGTGCGCGATTTTAAAGAATTAAACAGATCACTTCAATCATTTTATCAATTAAATGATTAAATTATTTATAAATACACGCCAAACTAACCGTTCTACATTAATACAGACTTATGAACAAGATTTATAAAGCTTACTAAGATTTCTAACCAAAGTTACGCTAACCTGTAATTATCCTTTGGATAAAATTATATTTACTCACATATATAGTAAGTTTGTTACAAAAAGTTTAATCGAGTAATATTTTAGTAACAACCAACACCATGATATTCAAAAGCATAGCCTTCTTTTTCAACTGATCTATACGCTATATTTTTTTATACAAGTCATTAATAAGTATAAATAAAACTAGTTTATCCACAAAAAGAGGCTGCTCTTATAACAACAACAATAATCTAATTTAACTAATAACCTACATATTAATATAAAATTAACCGCTATTTATGGCTAACTAAAACTCTTCAAGAATTATTATTTTTCTAAGCGTATAATCATCATCCAAAAAACACCTATGTAAACTTTTATGCAATATCCAAATCAATATGATGTCATTGTTATTGGCGGTGGACACGCAGGAACTGAAGCTTGTTTATCTGCAGCAAGAATGGGTAGCAAAACGTTGCTATTGACCCATAATATTGAAACCCTTGGCCAAATGTCATGTAACCCTGCAATAGGTGGAATTGGTAAAAGCCATTTAGTTAAGGAGGTTGATGCTTTAGGTGGTGCTATGGCAATCGCAACTGACTTAGCTGGTATTCAATTTAGGGTACTGAACGCTCGAAAAGGGCCTGCTGTAAGAGCTACTAGGGTGCAAGCTGATAGAATTCTTTATAAAGCAGCAATAAGGAATATTCTTGAAAATCAACCAAATCTTTCAATTTTTCAGCAAGCAGTAGATGACCTTGTAATCGAAAATGACTGTGTAACCGGCGTTATTACGCAGATGGGCCTGATATTTAAAGCTAAAACAGTTGTGGTTACTGCAGGCACATTTCTAGCAGGCAAGGTACACATTGGATTGGAAAAACACTCTGCAGGTAGGGCTGGAGACCCCCCCTCAAAGACTTTAGCAAAACGAATGCGTGAACTGCCTTTTAGAGTTGAACGACTAAAAACAGGAACGCCCCCGCGTATCGATGCAAGAAGCGTTGATTTTTCTTCATTGCCAGAACAGTGGGGTGATAAACCTGAACCGGTGATGTCCTACCTTGGAAAAATAGAAGATCATCCATCACAAACCTGTTGTTGGATAACATATACTAACAAAAATACTCACGACATAATTCACAGTGGTATGGATCGATCTCCACTTTATACCGGCGTCATAGATGGGGTTGGCCCTCGTTACTGCCCATCCATTGAAGACAAGGTGGTACGATTTGCGGATAAAGATCAACACCAAATATTTATCGAACCAGAGGGATTAAATACTCATGAATTGTATCCTAACGGTATTTCGACAAGCCTTCCTTTTGATATTCAGTTAACGCTAGTAAGATCTATCAAAGGATTTGAGAACGCGCATATTACCCGACCTGGATATGCCATTGAGTATGACTACTTTAACCCTCAAGATCTTCTCTATTCATTAGAAACAAAAGCTATTTCTGGACTGTTTTTTGCTGGACAAATTAATGGCACAACAGGCTATGAAGAAGCTGCGGCTCAAGGACTATTGGCAGGAGCAAACGCATCACTAAAAGCCTCAGGTAAAGAGGCCTGGTGTCCAACTAGAGATATAGCTTACACAGGTGTTTTGGTCGATGACCTCATTACAATGGGAACCAAAGAACCTTATCGAATGTTCACGAGTCGAGCGGAATATCGATTACTACTGCGTGAAGATAATGCTGATATCCGATTAACAGAGTTAGGTCGAAATATAGGTCTAGTTGACGACTATAGATGGGAGCAATTTTGCAAGAAACAGGAGGCTATAGTCCTTGAAACACAGCGTTTAAAAAGCACATGGATTCAGCCCAATACACAACTGTCAGAAAAGCTGTCTAATTATATTGACCATAAAATATCGCACGAATATTCTCTGTATGATCTTCTAAAGCGTCCCGAACTTGATCATAAGATAATAAATAATTTATGTCCTGAAACAACTGTGGGCTCAAATATTGGTCAACAAGTTGAGATTGATGCTAAGTATTCAGGCTATATAAGTCGGCAAAAGGATGAAATAGACCGCCTTAAAAGGCATGAAAACACCCCTATTCCCGTCGATTTTAATTATGCCCAAGTAAAAGGTCTATCAAATGAAGTGAAGCAAAAATTATCAGAAGCACGTCCTGAAACCTTAGCTAGGGCATCAAGAATTTCTGGAGTAACACCAGCTGCTATTTCACTGCTTCTTGTGCAACTTAAGCGACGAGCGGCTTAAGGCCAGTCTAAAAAAATGAATAAATTTTTAAATAATCAGCCAGCCCGTATTTTATTAAAAAACGGTTTGTCTGATCTTGGAGTTGCCTGTGATAACCATCAAGAAGACCAGTTACTAAGCTATTTAGATATGCTTATTCGGTGGAATAAAGCTTATAATCTTACAGCCATCCAAGATCCTATGGAGATGATAAGGCTGCATGTATTGGACAGTATCTCCATATCACACTTTCTTAATGGCCAGCGTTTTATTGATATCGGCACAGGTGCTGGTTTGCCCGGAATTCCACTATCTATTATTAATCCAGACAAGCACTTTACTCTACTTGACAGTAACGGCAAAAAAACTCGATTTTTATTTCAGGTGAAAATAGAACTTGGTTTAAAGAATGTTAAGGAGGTAAATTCTCGGGTTGAACGCTTTTTACCAGATGAAAAATATCATGGTGTTTTAAGTAGAGCGTTTAGCTCATTGAGTGATATGCTTGAGAAATGTAGCCATCTTGTTTTAGATAACGGCTGTTTTTTTGCCATGAAGGGGCGTTTAGAGCCTGATGAGCTAGGGGATATACCATCTGAATACCAGGCCACAGAAAAATATCCTATTGAGGTTCCAGGTGTTGTGGGTCGACGGCATTTGGTTAAAGTAGAATATATTGGCGCAGGGAAAAAGACCGTTGGTTAACATCATATCAATTGCAAATCAAAAAGGTGGCGTTGGAAAAACCACAACTAGTATTAATCTATGCGCATCTTTGGCTGCATATAAAAAACGTGTATTGTTAATTGATCTGGACCCTCAAGGCAACGCAACAATGGGGTCTGGCATTAATAAACAGTCCTGTGTACTTAGTATGTATCATGTACTGACCGGTAAAAATTTAGTCCCTGAGGTAGTGCTAGCTGCTAAGGCTGGAAACTATAAGGTGTTGCCAGCTAATCGAGATTTAGTTGCTGCTGAAGTTGAATTATTAAAAGAAATTGGTAGGGAGTCTCGTTTAAAGTTAGCGCTTGAAGATGTCCAGGAAGAGTATGACTATATAATTATAGATTGCCCCCCAACTCTTAACATGCTGACGGTTAATGCTTTGGTCGCAAGCGACGGTGTTATTATTCCCATGCAGTGTGAGTATTTTTCTTTGGAAGGGTTGGCAGACTTGAATAATACCATTAAACAAATTGCTAAATTGATTAACCCAAAATTGCATATCCAAGGCATATTAAGAACCATGTATGACCCTCGTAGTAGCCTGACCAGCGCGGTGACTGCGCAGTTACGAAAATATTTCGGAAACCGAGTGTACCGTGTCAGTATTCCTCGCAATGTTCGGTTAGCAGAAGCGCCAAGTCACGGTTTGCCGGCGTTGATTTATGATAGAAACTCAAAAGGATCTATGGCTTATTTAGCCTTGGCTGGCGAAATCCTTCGATTAGAAAAAACATCTCAAACTTCTGATTTAACAAAGGCTGAATAATATGGCGTCGAAAAGACAAAGTTTAGGCACTGGATTAGATGCCCTGTTGGGGTTCGCAGATGAGCCAGCAACGATTCGAGATAATAGTAGTGATAGTGACGGTGTGTTACTACAATTGCCTGTGGAGTTTTTGCAACGTGGCAAATATCAGCCTCGACGAGACTTAGACCCTGTTGCATTGCAAGAATTAGCTCAATCGATTACCCAACAAGGTGTAATGCAACCAATAGTTGTTCGTAAAATTTCCAATGATAAATATGAAATTATAGCTGGAGAACGCCGTTGGCGAGCAACACAACAAGCTGGATTGGATACTATTCCTGCTGTAATTAGAAAATTGACCGATGAAGCCGCGATTGCTATGGCTCTGATTGAAAACATTCAACGAGAAGATTTAAATGCGATAGAAGAAAGTCGAGCGTTAATAAGGTTGCAGGACGAGTTTAGTTTAACGCAACAACAGGTTGCCGATGCTGTAGGAAAATCAAGGTCTGCAGTTACTAATCTTATGCGTTTAGCGAGTTTGGATAGTGCAGTTCAAAAACAGTTGGAATTAGGTGAACTGGAGCTTGGGCATGCTAAGTGCTTACTTTCTCTTCAGAATAATGATCAAGTGGTTGCGGGTAGGCAGGTTGCAGCTGATTCTATGTCCGTTAGGCAAACAGAATTATTGGTAAAAAAAATACAATCTCAAAATACCGGTACGGTTTTTGAGTCTAAAAAATCTGTAGATCCAGATCTATTACGAATACAAGAACAGCTTTCTGAGAAGATTGGAGCACCGGTTGTTATCAATCACTCTGCTAAGGGAAAAGGTTCTCTGATAATAAAATACTACAGCCTTGATGAGCTTGAAGGGATTTTAGCCCATATAGAATGACAAGACGCCAATATTCTTTTTGTGAATGACTAATATAGGTGCAAATAGCATGTTGAATATCAGCAACAGTATACCTATAATGCCCCCCGCTTGACCCAAGGCGTGAATGCCTTGCAATGTTTAGGGAAAGGTGGTGTTAACACCAATGAAAACGATTCCACAGCCGGCAGTGTTTAGGGCATCAATGACGCAACTGTTTTTATTGTCATTAATTGGTGGAATTTCTTATTGTTCGAACCGAGACTTTACTGGTTCGATCTTGTTGGGTGGGTTGATCCAGATAATTCCTCAACTTTGGTTTAGTCGAGAAGCTTTTAAGTATGTTGGCGCAAGTCAAACGCAAAGAATAGTAAGTACCATGTATCGTGGGGAGGTGGGCAAAGTCATCCTAACTTCGTCTGGTTTCGTAACTGTCTTTGTTTTGTATAGCAATGTGAATATTGTTGCCTTGATGGCAACTTTTATAAGCATGATTTTAGTGCATTTATTGTTGGTCGCAAGACTGATCAAGTAATAAATGTTATTTACACGCAAATAGTCGTGTTTTGGGTTGAGAAGAGTTTACTAGATGTCTGGCGAAAATCCCGCAAGTACAACTGAATATATACAGCACCATTTACAAAACTTGGTTTACGGAAAGTTACCAGAAGGTTTTGAGCGCCACTCAGATGTTGGTGGGGAAGTGCTGTCTGCTGACACGTGGACTATGGCTCACGGTGCAACCGAAGTTGCAGCCATGGGTTTTTGGGCAATTCACGTTGATTCAATGATGTGGTCAATTGGCCTGGGCATTATATTTTGTTGGATGTTTAGAGCAGCAGCGGTTCGTGCAACTACTGGTGTTCCATCGGGATTTTTAAATTTTGTTGAGCTGGTCGTAGACTTTATTGATGGCACGGTAAAAGACAGTTTTCAAGGCCATAACAAAATGGTTGCTCCATTAGCGTTAACTATATTTGTTTGGATTTTCTTAATGAATTTAATGGATCTGCTTCCGGTAGACCTAGTTCCCAAGCTACTTATGCTAGCAGGTGTTGAGTATCAAAAAATCGTTCCATCAACAGACCCCAATATTACGATGGGAATGGCTTTGGGCGTTTTTGTTCTCATGCTTTATTACAATATTAAGATCAAAGGTGTAGGTTTCATCAAAGAGTTGACGATGCATCCCTTTAACCACTGGGCTTTTATTCCCATTAACCTGTTTATGGAGCTGGTAGGTTTGTTAGCAAAGCCCTTCTCTCTGGGCCTTAGGTTATTTGGTAACATGTATGCTGGTGAGATGATTTTTATTCTAATTGCCATGATGTTTGCTGCTGGTGCAGGAACTGGTTTGATCTCTGGTGGGTTAAACGCGCAATTATTTGGTGAAGATACCAACGGTATTTTCTGGTTGGTTGTTTTCATTCTTGTGTGTGTGGTTTGTTGGCTGAACCTCAAAGAAAAGATATCTACAGGTAGAACAGTACTGTTGACGTTGGGTTTACTCACCGTAGCGGGTGGTGTGTTTGCTTTAGGTGGTGGGTTGATGCAGTGGGGTTGGGCAATTTTCCATATTTTGGTTATTACTCTTCAGGCATTTATTTTTATGGTTCTAACGATCGTCTACTTAAGTATGGCGCACGAAGAAGACCATTAATTTTATTTAAAACTATTGAAATCGGGAGTCTACGATGGAACTTGTAATCATTGCTGCGGCAATTATGCTCGGATTGGGCGCATTAGGTGCTGCTATTGGAATGGGTTTATTAGGTGGAAAATTGATTGAGGGAACAGCTCGTCAGCCAGAGCTTGGTCCTATGCTGCAGGGGAAGATGTTTCTGTTGGCAGGTTTGATTGATGCTGTGCCAATTATTGGTGTTGGTATTGCCATGTACTTAATTTTTGTGGTTGCTCCTGGTGTTGGTGCTTAAAGCATCGACCTTAATTGGACCTTCATTAACGAGGTAATAGCGTGAATATTAATCTAACGCTCTTTGGTCAAATGGTGACCTTCGCGATTTTTGTGTGGTTTTGCATGAAATTTGTATGGCCGGTTATTATTGCAGCCATGGAAGAACGGCAACAAAAAATTGCTGATGGATTGGACGCTGCTGATCGTGCTATGCGTGATTTAGAAGCTGCTCAAAACAAGGCAACTGATCAAATGAAGGAAGCAAAGCAAGAAGCTGCCGGAATTGTCGATCAGGCCAATAAGCGTGCTAATCAAATTGTTGATGAAGCAAAACAGCAAGCAGTGGCCGAAGGCGATCGCCTCAAGCTTGCTGCTGAAGCTGAGATTGAGCAAGAAATTAATCGTGCCAAAGAAGAGCTTCGAGCCTCTGTGGCAGGTTTAGCTTTAGCAGGTGCCGAAAAGGTGCTTGAAGCTTCGATTGATGACAAAGCGAATCGTGCGTTAGTTGATAAATTAGCTTCGCAGCTGTAACTGAGGTTTAACATGGCAGAATTGAGTACTTTAGCAAGACCTTATGCAAAAGCAGCCTTTGAGTTTGCTGTTGATGCGTCAGATCTTCAAGCTTGGTCCAGTAGTTTGGCGACGGCAGCAGCGGTGACCGAGCAATTAGAAATGGTAAATTTTTTGCGTTCACCAAGTGCTACAACCGAACAACAGGCGTCTGCTTTGATTAATATTTGCGGCGATGCGGTCGACACAGCTGGCCAAAATTTTATCGCAATTTTGTCTGAAAATCGCCGATTAACCCTATTACCCCATATTTCTCAGCAATTCGATGTTATGAAAGCGAATCGAGAAAGAGCTGTTGATGTTGAGGTGATTTCAGCCCAAGCGCTAGATAAAAAGCAACAAAAAATGTTATCAGAAGCGTTAAGTAAAACGTTAGATAGAAAAGTAAATATGCAGGTTAGTTTAGATAAGAGCCTGTTAGGTGGCGCAGTAATTCGCGCCGGGGACACCGTTATAGACGGTTCCATTCGCGGTCGTTTGACCAAATTAGCCGAGTCATTTAATTCCTAAGGATTGAGGCCTAAGCATGCAGCAACTGAATCCATCAGAGATCAGTGAAATTATTAAGAGTCGTATTGACAACCTTGATGTTTCATCAGAAGCCCAAAATGAGGGCACCATTGTTTCCGTTTCAGACGGTATCATTCGTGTACACGGCCTAGCCGATGTAATGTACGGCGAAATGATAGAGTTTGATGGCGGAGTTTACGGTATGGCACTTAACCTTGAGCGCGACTCTGTCGGTGCTGTGGTTTTGGGTGATTACCAAACTTTAGCTGAAGGCCAAAAAGCCCGGTGTACTGGTCGTGTACTGGAAGTACCGGTGGGCCCCGAACTTGAAGGTAGGGTTGTAGATGCTTTAGGTAACCCTATTGACGGTAAAGGTCCTATCAATGCCGCTATTACTGATGCTGTGGAGAAAGTTGCTCCTGGTGTTATCGAGCGACAGTCAGTTGACCAACCAGTGCAAATTGGCTTGAAAGCCGTCGACACTATGGTACCAATTGGTCGAGGTCAGCGAGAGCTAATTATTGGAGACCGTCAAATTGGTAAGTCAGCTATTGCGGTAGACGCTATTATCAACCAAAAAGGCTCAGGCATTAAGTGTATTTATGTTGCTGTGGGCCAAAAAGCTGCTTCTGTTGCGGCGGTGGTAAGAAAGCTTGAAGAGCATGGTGCAATGGAACATACCATTGTTGTTGCAGCTACAGCGTCTGATCCAGCGGCTATGCAGTTCTTAGCGCCTTTTGCTGGTTGTTCGATGGGTGAGTATTATCGTGATCGAGGCCAAGACGCGCTTATCATTTATGATGATTTAACCAAGCAAGCTTGGGCTTACCGACAGATTTCTTTGTTGTTAAAGCGTCCACCAGGTCGAGAGGCATATCCTGGCGATGTGTTTTATTTGCATTCTCGTCTATTAGAGCGTGCTGCCCGTGTCAATGCCGATTACGTTGAAAAGTTCACCAATGGTGAAGTTAAAGGAAAAACGGGTTCTTTGACCGCTCTACCTGTCATTGAAACTCAGGCAGGTGATGTATCTGCTTTTGTTCCGACCAACGTTATCTCTATTACTGATGGTCAGATCTTCCTTGAAGCAGACATGTTTAATTCAGGAATCCGTCCGGCGATGAACGCAGGTATCTCTGTTTCGCGTGTTGGTGGAGCTGCTCAAACAAAAATTATTAAAAAGCTGTCTGGTGGTATTCGTACTGCACTGGCTCAGTACAGAGAATTAGCAGCGTTTTCTCAGTTTGCGTCTGATCTTGATGATGCAACAAAAGCTCAGCTTGACCACGGTGAGCGCGTTACTGAGCTAATGAAGCAAAAACAGTACACTCCGCAGAGCATTGCTGAGATGGGTATTGTTGTTTACGCCGCAGATAATGGATTTTTACAATCGGTTGAGGTTAATAAAATCGGTGATTTTGAAGCAGCTCTACTTTCCTATATGAAGTCTGAGCATGGTGATCTGATGGAAAAAATCAACCAATCAGGTGATTATAACGATGAGATCAGTGCAGGTTTTAAGGCCGCACTAGAGGCCTTCGTTGCAACCCAAACCTGGTAATTGACCTAATCAGACAGGCATAAGTCATGGCAATCGGAAAAGAAGTAAAGACCAAAATTGCTAGTATTGGCAGCACGCAGAAAATTACTAGCGCTATGGAAATGGTAGCTGCTAGTAAGATGCGCAAAGCACAGGATCGAATGGCCCTAGGTAAACCCTATGCTCAACGTATTCGTGATGTGGTTGGTCATATAGCAAATGCAGTCTCTGAGTATAAGCACCCCTATCTTGTGGAGCGCGAAGTAAAGCGCGTTGCCTATATAGTTATATCAACTGATCGGGGCCTTTGTGGCGGCTTAAATATTAATTTATTTAAAGCGGCACTTAAGTCTATGAAAGCATGGTCTGACCAAGGTGTTGAGGTGGATATCTGTGTCGTCGGTAACAAGGCGGCGGCGTTTTTTGGTGCGGTTGGCGGCAATATAATCGCCGCGGTGAAAGATGTTGGTGATGAGCCAAACGCAACTCACTTAATTGGCGGTGTCAAGGTGATGCTAGACGCCTTTGATGCAGGAAAAATTGACAAATTGTTCGTGGTGAGTAATGAGTTTGTTAATACCATGACTCAAACGCCAACTGTTGAGCAGTTGCTTCCCCTTCAGGCGTCATCTGATACACGCTTAAACCATCACTGGGATTATATTTATGAGCCCGATGCACAAGAATTGCTTGATGGACTTTTGATTCGATATATAGAGTCTCAAGTGTATCAGGGTGTAGTAGAGAATAAAGCCTGTGAGCAGGCGGCCAGAATGTTAGCAATGAAAAATGCCACCGATAATGCTGGCGACATGATTGATGAATTACAACTGCTTTATAACAAAGCGCGACAAGCGGCAATTACCCAAGAGTTATCGGAAATTGTGAGCGGCGCAGCTGCTGTATAAAGTCAAACGAAATTTAAAGGTTTAGGAAAGAGGAACCGCACATGAGTAGTGGACGTATCGTACAAATTATTGGTGCTGTGATCGACGTGGAATTCCCCCGCGATCAAGTGCCCAACGTCTATGACGCCCTGGTCGTTGATGGCAAGGGTCTTACCTTGGAAGTACAGCAGCAGCTTGGTGACGGCGTTGTTCGTGCAATTGCCATGGGCTCCTCTGAAGGGATTAGTCGCGGACTCGCTGTCGGTAGTACCGAGGCGCCAATTTCTGTCCCAGTTGGTTCGGAGACACTCGGTCGTATTATGGATGTTCTCGGTAATCCTATTGATGAGAAAGGCCCTATTGGTGAAAAAGAGCGTATGGCGATTCACCGCAAGCCGCCTGCCTATGATGAATTGGCCGCTTCTGATGATTTGTTGGAAACTGGTATCAAGGTAATTGATCTGGTTTGCCCTTTTGCCAAGGGTGGTAAAGTAGGTTTATTTGGTGGTGCCGGTGTTGGTAAAACCGTTAACATGATGGAATTGATCAATAATATTGCCACGGAGCACAGTGGTCTATCGGTGTTTGCCGGTGTTGGTGAGCGAACCCGCGAAGGTAATGATTTCTATTACGAAATGCAGGAGTCCGGCGTCGTTAATGTGGAAACCCCTAGCGATTCCAAGGTGGCGATGGTCTATGGTCAGATGAACGAACCACCGGGGAACAGGCTTCGTGTGGCACTGACAGGACTAACCATGGCGGAGAAATTCCGTGATGAAGGCAAAGATGTTTTATTGTTTGTTGATAATATCTATAGATATACCCTCGCCGGAACTGAGGTTTCTGCTCTTTTAGGGCGTATGCCTTCTGCGGTAGGCTATCAGCCGACACTGGCTGAAGAAATGGGTGTATTACAAGAGCGCATCACGTCAACGAAGACCGGTTCTATCACCTCGGTTCAGGCGGTTTATGTTCCTGCGGATGATTTGACTGACCCCTCCCCTGCTACCACGTTTGCTCATTTGGATTCAACGGTAGTACTGAGTCGTGACATTGCATCAAAAGGTATTTATCCCGCGGTTGATCCATTGGACTCTACCTCTAGACAACTCGACCCACTGATTATTGGCAACGAGCACTATGAAGTGGCCCGTGGTGTACAGTCCGTGTTGCAGCGCTATAAAGA
>DNBN01000253.1:45456-45686 GCA_003491845.1 Porticoccaceae bacterium
TTGAAAGATATTATTGCTATCTTAGGCATGGATGAGTTATCTGAAGACGACAAAATGGCAGTGGCACGAGCACGTAAGATAGAGCGCTTCCTATCTCAGCCTTTCCACGTGGCGGAAATCTTTACTGGCTCTCCCGGTAAGTATGTCTCACTGAAAGACACCATTGCTGGTTTCCAGGGAATTCTGGCCGGCGAGTACGATGACCTTCCAGAACAGGCTTTTTATATGGT
>DNBN01000077.1:0-2326 GCA_003491845.1 Porticoccaceae bacterium
GCAGTGGGCATACCATCGCGGCTAGCTAACCCCTCGGTCATTGCCGCCTTAGACAGACGATTAGCTAAGGTGGCCCCGCAAGGTAGTTCAACAGTATCAGACAACAGATTGTGCATTGGTGAAACCTCTATAATTTTTATTTGGCCAGCAGATTAGAAGCCATCGAGTGTAAAAAAAGCAAGGCAAAGATACCACTCTCAGGGGCTTTTAAAAACATTTACAGTCAAAGACTTAATCCAAAGGCGGTTAGTGTGAAGATCTCAGTCCTTTAGACTCAAGAAGCCAACAAAAATAGAACTAAATTATTGCTCATAGTCTATCTTTAAGGTGTTGAATTAAATTAGATTCTGTTAACAGTAATTATTCGCGAGGGATTCCAATGACAGCAAAAAACTACCGTAGCTACTTTTCCAGCATTATATTTTTAAGTGTTTACTCACTTTTAATGAGTTGTAATTCAACTGCAACACAGATAAGTGAAAAAACAATTTATATAACTATCGATGACGCACCACTATCGGGGATAGATAACATTTTGTCAGCGGTGGAGGAGGAGAATGTTTCAATCACTTTATTTATGGTTGGAGAGCACATACTCGCGAGTAATTACCACCAAGAAATGTTGGCGAAAGCTAAACAAAACTCAAATATCTTAGTTGCTAATCACAGCAATTCTCACGCACACGAACATTATCAGCAGTTTTACTCTTCATCCTCCGGTGTTTTAGACGATATGCAGATAAACAATCGAATTATAGGTCTATCGAAGGAGCCATTTTATTCTCGACTACCCGGGAGGGATGTTTTTCGTCTTCCTAACCTAAAGACAGAGGATCCCTATATTACTCAACAGGAGGACGAAAATGAGCGTATTGATTTTGATGCTTTGTATGATCATGGATTCTTTCTATATGGTTGGGATCTGGAATGGTCACATGAGACTAGCGGAAAACCGATACAATCGGTAGATAAACTCATGCAACAGATAAACTACCAGTTTACTAACAATAGCACTCAGACGAAGAATCATCTCGTCTTGTTGATGCATGATCAAATGTTTGCCGATCATCTAAATGGCAAGGAGAATCTCTCTACACTGTTCAAAGCATTAAAAGAGGCAGGATATAAATTATCCGCGCTAGATAAATACCCGATTAATCAAAATGCCGATAACTAAGGTCAATACATAAACCTACAAAGTATCTTTAAAACTACGGTCTTTGCTGTAATTATTGTTATGCTTCACACCATAAATTTAATGCAGCATAAGGCATAACATGAACTTCGATTACTACCAGAAAACAATCACAGAAAAAAAACCATTCTCCATCGCCTCTGATTGGGGCCAGGGACGAGGTGCTTTTGGTGGCCTAACCGCGGCACTGGTACTGACTTATATTGAGCAAAACATCACACTGGACGGACGAGATTTACGAACGATCAACATACACTTTTGTGGTGCGGTGATTGTGGAAGAACTGTGTGAATTTAAACACCGTGTGTTATCGGTGGGTAAATCAATGCTCCAAGTCGAGGGACAATTGCTGCAAGATGGAGAAGTAAAAACCCAGATTGTCGCCTGTTTTGGTGCCAGAAGAGAATCTTCCATTAGCGTTTCACACCCCCTGGTGTCTGCGGAAAAATCATTGTCTGAGGCGCTGCAGTTTCCATCAGTGAAGGGTTTGACGCCAGCTTTTGTCCGTTACTTTGACCTGCGCGTTACCAGAGGTAGCCTGCCAGGAAGTGGCACCGAAAATACCAACTTATCTGGCTGGATGCGCTTTAGCGAGCCACAGAAACCTCTCGACCAAGCGTCAATGCTAGCACTTATTGATGCCTGGCCCCCCGCAGTTATGCCTATGCTAAACAAACCTGCGCCCACCAGTTCTATTACTTGGAACCTCGAGTTTGTCCAACCTAGCCCAGCGCTTCAGACAGATGATTATCTGTTTTACCGTTGTGATGTCATTCAAGCAGATCTTGGCTACGCCCACACAGAAGCAAAAATATTTCACCCCGACGGTCAACTAATAGCCTTGAGTCGACAACTAGTTGGCGTCTATGATAAACGCAGCTAACAAATTGTTGTCACTATAAAAATAAATCTCCCTAAGGGAGAGAGGGTCACATAGTATGATCAAAAAACCACGACCAAGCTCTGAAAAACCACTGGCGGGCATAAAAATACTGGAATTATCTAACATGGTCACCTGTGCACTAGCGAGTATGACCATGGCCGCACAGGGCGCCGAAGTTATAAAAATTGAGCCTCCTGGCAGCGGCGATATAATGCGCCATATGGGGCATCAAAAAAATGGTATTTCGG
>DNBN01000077.1:2560-4701 GCA_003491845.1 Porticoccaceae bacterium
ATGGTATTTCGGCGTTATTTCACGGCTGTAACCGTGGCAAGCGTTCGTTGGCAATTGATTTAAAGACACAAGATGGCATCGAGGCAGTAAAAGCTCTGGCTGAAGACGCTGACATCCTAATGCATAATTATCGTCCCAATGTTATGGAAAGACTTGGTTTGAGTAGCGATATTCTAAGAGCTATTAACCCACGTCTCATCTATGTGGCAGTCACTGGTTTTGGCACTACGGGGCCGAGAGCTGGCGAGCCTGCCTATGATCATGTTATCCAAGGTATGGCTGGCTTTACTGATCTGCAAGCACCCGAGGACAACAAATTTAATTATATTCGCACCGTTTTATGCGACAAAGTCACCGCCTATACTGTATGCCAAGCATCAACAGCGGCGTTAGTCGCCAGAGCATCTACCAACGTTGGGCAGCATATAGATATCTCTATGCTTCATGCTTGTTTAGCCTTTATGTGGCCCGATGGAATGATGCAATACACGCTGCAAGATAAAGACGTTTTGCCTATGTCCCCGATGTCTGATTATTACCAAACCTTAAACTTACATGATGGTGCCATAGCTCTTGCAGCACTCCAAGATCCACATTGGAAAGTGGTATTAGAACTAGTCGGTTATCCAGAGTTACTTCAAGACCCTGCTTTTGCCTCAGTGGGTAGCCGTTTACGAAATATGGCTCGTGTTAATGGGGTTCTCAAGACACCTCGTACTAATATTGGTGTAGCCAAAGCGTTAGACATATTAAGAGCGGCGGATATTCCCTGTGCCCGCTGTGAACGACGCGATAGCCTAATGGAAAATCTACAGATACAGGCAATTGGCGCATTAGAAACCTATGTTACCGATACCCTTGGCAAGCAAACATTACCTACACCACCTATTCAATTTGCTGGCGCTGCAACCTCTCAGGCCGAACCCAGTCCCATGCTGGGGGAGCATAGTCGCGCCATACTACTTGAACTAGAGTGGAGTGAGACACGCATAAATAGTCTTGTTGAGCAAAAAATTCTACAAAGCATATAAACGGCTTAAAGTAATTAAACGGGCAACCCAAAACGTTGAACTGAGTCTGCAATCAGTTAGGCTGCGTTGCGACACCTAATAAGCATACTTGAGAGATAGAATATCTGCTGCTCAAAGCCCTACTTAAACCTATGGGTAAAAAATTCTTATCCGCAGGATTACCTCGGTGGGTCAAGAGAAATTTCAATCCTGTAATCACACTTTTTACTGGTGGTATTACTACACTATCGATGCTGAGATGTGAACACAGACTCATTGAGAATCAGTACTTTGTAGGCTGGATTGAGTATCAGCGCATCATACTTACTTCAATGGCCATCGGTGAGGTCATTAGGAAATTATGTCGTACTAAGTTTTTACCTTTGATGACTATCTAATTGCCGGCAAGACCTGAGCAAAAAAATACAGCTGAATATAAATTATAACAAAGGGGCCCAATAATATTCATCAGATGAACAAACTAAAAACTAGGGTAGCGGTTTTATACAAACGTTTTTACAACACCTGGCTCTAAGCATTCAACTTGATCTGAAAAACACCTGAACTATGGCCGCTCCAGCTCGATGTAGTCTGCAGAAATGTGATAGCCATCACCGCCCATCTTGCCGACAGAGTCAATGTTAGACTGATTAATAATGCCCTCACTGTATAGGTCATCGCGTACATAAACCGAAATAACATCGAGCAACACAACAGTGCCGGCACCTGCAGTATCGCCAATTAATAGTGCATCTCGTAACTTACATTCATAGCGAACCGGCGATTGAGCTACCGACAACGGACTGACACTGTGGCTTGACACATAATCTACCGCAGCATGATCAAACTCGCTCTGCTGTCGGGGTAAGCTAGCACTGGTAGCATTCATAATTTCCATCAGATCAGTATTGACAATATTTACCACGCATTCCCCAGTTTCCCGTAAATTTTCTAAGGTGTCTTTACCAAGACCAGTTCTGGGCGTTATCTGGGTATATAGTAATACTGGCGGTGTGCAGCTGGCCACTGTAAAAAAAGAGTAGGGAGCAAGATTATCAACGCCATCTTTAGAGCGCGTGCTAATCCATGCTATCGGCCTGGGCGTGACGCCGCCATTTAGTAACCGGTATT
>DNBN01000077.1:4939-5479 GCA_003491845.1 Porticoccaceae bacterium
CCGCCATTTAGTAACCGGTATTTTTCTTGATTACCCAAAGAAGTAATATCAAAATTCATTGTCACTCCAGAAAATTTATATTCGCAAAATGTATGAGTATTACAGTATATAAGTAGTCAAGAATTAAACAACACTGATACCATCAAGACGAAGGCCTAAAAAAACCATTATTATTGATCCAGTTAAGGGTTCTTCGGGTCATCGAACAAAGCAAAACTAACCAAAGATTTATCCATTTACCTGTGGCAATATAGA
Organism: Porticoccaceae bacterium; assembly: GCA_003491845.1. Lineage (GTDB taxonomy): Bacteria > Pseudomonadota > Gammaproteobacteria > Pseudomonadales > Porticoccaceae > HTCC2207. The sequence continues at coordinate 5,195 of DNBN01000077.1, forward strand.
GATCAAAGATTCATTGACTTGCTCAACAATAGAGCAATACTAATAATAACAAAATCTGGGCCGTAACATGGGCAAAGCCTTATTGCATAAACGCCAATTAAGCATGTGGGTAGTGGCGTGGGTGATTTGCAGTGCATGGCTTGTGTATAGTCCAGCTAGCTATGCAAAAAACGCTGACACCAGGATTCAATTAAACACGTTATGTCCGCCTAGCTTTGCTCTTGATGATAAAAACCGTTGTTCACTGCGCCATCTTTACCAGCTTTATGACTCACTGCAAGACAG
>DNBN01000077.1:5719-7519 GCA_003491845.1 Porticoccaceae bacterium
TATGACTCACTGCAAGACAGCGGGATTGGCGGTTTAAAAACGGCATTACCTAAAGCTCGGGATGGCTTCAGCCCCCAACAAATTGATCTGGGTCGATTACTTTTCTTCGATCCCATTCTATCTGCAGACCATAGTGTATCTTGCGCCACCTGCCACAATCCAAAACAAGGATTTGGTGACGGTTTGGCACGTAGTGTCGGTATTAATGGCCAGATCCAACAGCGGTCTGCGCCAACCTTATGGAACAGTACCTTTCTATCATCTTTTTTTTGGGATGCACGAGCTAAGAGTCTTGAAGAACAAGCCCTTGGTCCTCTTTTTAATACCCATGAGATGGGTAACACGCCTGAACAACTCATGGTTAGTCTGAATAGCACACCAGCCTATACAAGACTTTTTCAGCAGGCTTTTGAAGATCAAGACGCTGCCCCTTCTGTAGCCAACGTAATTAGCGCATTAACTGCCTTTCAAAGCTCACTTGTTTCACTGAACAGCCGCTATGACCACTATGCGCATGGCTACCATGAGGCATTAACTGACAACGAAATTGCCGGTCTAAATGTGTTTAGGTCATTCGTAGCACGTTGTTCCCAATGTCACACACCACCGCTATTTACTAATCAGCAGGTAGCCGTTATCGGCACGCCTGAACCTGAGGGGCTGCCGCGGGATATTGGTGCGCAAAATACCTTTGATTCTCCAGTATTGCGTGGCGGTTTTAAAGTGCCCACACTGCGCAACATTGCACTCACAGCGCCTTACATGCACTCAGGTCGTTTTGAAACATTGCGAGAGGCCGCTGCTTTTTATACTGGTGGTCGCGGACATGCGGTACCAGAGGAAGAAGCGCTGCTGCTGCATTGGCATATATCTGAACCCAATTTAACCGAAGATGAAATAGATAGACTGGTAGACTTCATGAAAACCCTCAGTGATGAAAGTCTTATACCTGTAACACCTGCGCAGTTACCCTCTGGTCTGCCGTTCAAACACTTGGAGATGCCCAATGAAAACATCTAATGCGCTAGCTATTGGCTTTGCGATAATTACCTTTACCCTCGGTTGGTATCTGGGAGGTAACAATCAGGCGGTAACCATCACCAGCAGTTTAGGTGGGAAAAGCTATAGCGGCGGCTATGAGGCCAACCAAACCTCACAATCTAATACCGACGGCGCCGTTAAAGTCCGCAATGTACTAGGCAAGACTCATATCATTAACCCCGGAGACTCTATTCAGGCCGCTGTCGAGGTGGCAGTCCCTGGAGACACTATTCAAGTGATGCCAGGTACCTATTCAGAGACTGTTTATATCGACAAAGATGATATTCATCTACTGGGTGTTATTGTAGAGGGTGAGCGAGCGACACTTGATGGATTAAAAACCCTCAATGATGCCATCCTGTACTCTGGAAACAATATTATTATCGAAAACTTCAAAATTATCGACTACAAAGGCAATGGCATTATGAGCCAGGCCGGTAACAACTTTGAGATTCGCAACAATGTCATTATTGATACAGGTATTTATGGCATTTTCCCGCAGTTGGGGAAAAACGGTTTAATCGAACACAACGTGGTCTCAGGAATTGCAGATGCCGCCATCTATGTCGGCATGAGTGACAATATTCATGTTGCCTATAACGAGGTATTTGATAGTGTAGCCGGCATTGAAATTGAGAATAGTCGTCATGCTATCGTCGAGCATAATCACACACACAATAATACCGGCGGTATCTTAGCATTTATCACCCCCGGGTTGCCGGTCAAAGATACCTATGATGTGATTATTCGCAATAACTT
>DNBN01000331.1:0-17738 GCA_003491845.1 Porticoccaceae bacterium
CGCCACATCCGCAATTAAACTTTTAAATAAGCTGGTTTTTCGCGCTTACTATTCTGGAATCTCTGATTCTGTAACTGCAGAATCATCTGAAGTTAACCCAGGTAGGTCTGTTTCAATAGGCAAATCCAGAGAAGATGCATCCATCGCTGGCATACTGAAATCATCAACAACCGTTTTATTTTTAGCAATAACCGCCAAACTAACACTGGTAACAAAAAATATAGTTGCCAAAACAGCAGTCATTCGGCTGAAAAAATTCCATCCACCGCCACTACCAAAAACTGTCTGAGACGCTCCAGCACCAAAAGATGCTCCCGCCTCCGCTCCTTTACCTTGTTGGATTAAAACAATACCAATAAGAGAGACTGCCACTAAGAAGTGAAAGATTAAAATAAATTTTTCCATGAGCCTACATTTACCTTTATAGCGTTAATTGTGCAATTTTTAAAAACTCTTCTGCCTCTAAAGAGGCCCCACCCACCAAACCACCGTCTATATCTGGTTGGGAAAATAATGCTGCGGCATTACTTGACTTAACACTGCCGCCATACAGGAGCCTGGTAGTAGATCCCCCTTCACCAAGCTGCTTGCGTATCGTGGCGTGAACCTCCTGCGCCTGTTCAGGGCTTGCTACCTGACCGGTACCTATAGCCCAGACGGGCTCATAAGCAACCACTCCATTACAGACAGCCTCTAGACCAACAAGATCAATCACAGCTGCGATCTGACTATTAATTACAGCAAAGGTCTTATCTTGCTGCCGTTCTAACAATGACTCTCCGACACAAAGAATTGGCGTTAGCTTATTCTCTTGTGCGGCCTTAAATTTCTCGGCGACACTCTGACTAGTCTCTACATACAGCGCTCGACGCTCTGAATGCCCCACCAAAACATAACTACAACCAAGGTCTTTTAACATACCTGCAGAAATTTCTCCGGTGTAAGCGCCCTTAGCATGTTCTGAGACCGTCTGACCACCAACCGCAATGTTATTTTTGACAAGCTGCTCAGCCACGTGCTGTATGTAAACAGCAGGAGGAAAAACCACCATATCAGCGCCTTCAAAGAGATGCCGACAAGACCCTAGGGTATCGGCTAACTCAATAGCACTTGCAGTGGAGCCATGCATTTTCCAATTACCTGCTATTAGCGGCTTACGCATCTATTGCCGTCCTTTTTGGGCTGCCTTACAAAAGGGCGCAAAGCCTACCCGACAAACACTTTTTTTACAACCGGCAAGAATGCTTTTTGTATCCTTAAATTATCCACCGATTTGTTGTTTCACCACCGCGGCAATGGCATTGACCTGTTGTTCAACTAAGGCTTGATCATCGCCTTCTACCATTACTCTTATCAGCGGCTCTGTGCCCGACGGCCTTAACAATACCCTTCCTCGATCTGCTAAGGCCTGCTCAGCTATTGCAACCGCTTGATTAATTGCAATATTTTCTGACAAATCAACCTTTTTGGCCAAGCGTACATTAACCATCGTTTGGGGGAATTTAACCATTTGAGACTTTAACTGAGCTAAGGTTTTACCGCTATCTGACAGTGCTCGAATAACTTGCAGGGCGGCAACTAGACCATCGCCTGTAGTATTTAGGTCACTACATAGTACATGCCCCGAATTTTCGCCCCCTAGACTCCAGCCATTTTCTTTTAAAGCCTCGACGACATAGCGATCGCCTACTTTTGTTCTGGTAAACGGAATACCTACATCTTTTAGCGCTAATTCTAACCCAAGGTTACTCATTAGGGTTCCAGCCACGCCATTACAACCTTCAGACGAGGATTGCCGATGCTGAGCAATAATATAAATCAATTCATCGCCATCGACGATCTCGCCGTTGGCATCGGCAAACATGACACGATCTCCATCACCATCAAAAGCAATACCAAAGTCAGCTTTTTCTGCCACTACTCGAGCGCAAAGACCCTGCATATGAGTAGAACCACACTGGTCATTAATATTAAAACCATTAGGCTCATTGGCCATGGTAATAGTGGTAGCGCCAAGTTCTTTAAATACCTTGGGTGCTGCGTTGTAGGTTGCTCCGTTAGCACAGTCAATGACTATCTTAAAATCTAAAAGGTTAAAATTGGGTGGCAATGTACCCTTACAAAATTCAACATAACGCCCAGTAGCGTCGTTAATACGCCTAGCTTTACCCAGATTGAAGGAGTCATTAGTTACCAAGGGTTGATCAATTAGCGCTTCGATCTCTAGTTCGATCTCATCAGGTAATTTATACCCATCAGCTGCAAAAAACTTTATCCCATTATCTTCAGTGGGATTGTGAGAAGCACTAATTACAATGCCCGCAGATGCTCGAAAAGCCCGCGTTAAATAAGAAATTGCAGGTGTTGGCATAGGACCAAGCATATCAACATTAACACCAGCAGCAATTAAACCTGCCTCTAAAGCAGACTCAAACATATATCCTGAGACCCGAGTATCTTTGCCAATTAAGACTCGTTTTTTACCCTTAGTGTTTCGGGTTAACACCACTCCAGCGGCCCATCCCAATTTAAGCATAAAATCCGCGGTAATTGGGTGTTGACCTACTGTGCCGCGAATACCATCGGTGCCAAAATATTTTCTGCTCATAAAAGCGTTAACCCTGAGTTGTATGCTGCCATGTGGTGATGGCTTGCTTGGTTTCTAGTACATCGTGTACACGTAAAATTGCCGCACCTTTTTGTGCAGCGAGCATGGCCATGGCTACACTGCCTATTAAGCGCTGATCTGGCTGCGCTACACCTAACATCTGCCCAATCATAGTCTTTCTAGACACACCCACAAGAACCGGACAGCCTGTTGCTGCAAACACATCGATTGCATGAAATAGAGCCATATTATGAGCTAAGCTCTTACCAAAACCAAATCCTGGGTCAATAATAATTTTTTCATTACCAATGCCTGCATCCAGACAAACCTGCTGGCGGTCCTGTAAAAATTCCATCACCTCAGATACTACATCGTTGTAGGCGGGTTGTTCTTGCATGGTCTTAGGCTGATTTTGCATGTGCATTAGACAAACAGGCACCTGTGCTTTTGCCGCAGCTTCAAGAGCTCCTTCTCGGCGCAGCGCGCGAACGTCATTAATTAAACTGGCCCCCTTTGCCGCCGCCTCGGTAATAACCTGACCGGTACTGGTATCTACCGACACCAATGCATCAAATCGGGACATAACCGCCTCAAGCACGGGTATAACACGATCTAGCTCCTGCTGAATGGTGACCTCATCTGCCCCTGGGCGAGTAGACTCACCACCGATATCAATAATATCGGCACCATCAGACAGCATGCGCTCAACAAGAACTAGGGTCTTATCTAGATTTAAATTAGAATTAGAGAAGAGCTCGCCACCATCAGAAAATGAGTCTGGTGTGACATTCACAATACCCATAATCGCCGGCTGTGAAAGGTCTAAGGTTTTGTTGCCGCACAACAGCAAATTAGATGACATTATTTTTACTCTTTACAATACGAAAAAACCCCGAAACCGCAAGGCGTTCCGGGGTCTTTGATTCCACCACCTTTATCACACGTCTTCGACAGCTCCACCAATTGGCGACTCTTTAACAGCAGCATCGGATGTTTTTCCTGAACCCTGACCACCAGAATTACTGTCTGTGTCGTTTTTATCCCAATCTCGAGGTGGACGGACTTTACGTCGATTCATCAGATCATCAACCTGATCAGCATCGATAGTCTCATATTCCATTAAGGCATCCTTCATCGCCTCAAGAACATCGCGATTGTCTTTGAGAAGCGTTGTAGCTCTCGCATAGGCATCATTGAGAATCGTTTTAACTTCTTGATCGATTTCTCGGGAGGTGTCCTCAGAATAGTGTGTATTTCCGCCACCAGGTGCCTGAGAGTCATCTTCACCATATAGAATGGGACCCATTTTCTCATTCAAACCCCATTTAGTAACCATATTACGCGCCATTTGAGTTGCGCGCTCAATGTCATTGGAAGCACCCGTAGTAACGCCGTCAAATCCACCAATTAATTCTTCAGCGATGCGACCACCAAATAAACTGCACAGCTGACTAAAAAGTTGCGTGCGGTTCATGCTGTAGCGGTCTTCTTCGGGGAGATACTGAGTGACACCCAGTGCTCGGCCGCGAGGAATGATAGTAACTTTATGAACCGGATCATGCTCAGGCACTAAACGGCCAATAATTGCATGACCAGCTTCATGGTAGGCGGTGTTTGTCTTTTCCTTTTCCGACATCACCATGGACCGCCGCTCGGCGCCCATCATAATTTTGTCACGTGCCTTTTCAAACTCTTCCATCGTCACTACACGACGATTGCCTCGAGCAGAAAAAAGAGCCGCTTCGTTCACTAAGTTTGCAAGGTCTGCTCCGGAAAACCCTGGTGTGCCTCGTGCCAAAATCGCTAGATCGATAGAGTCATCTAAGGGCACTTTGCGAGAGTGCACTTTCAAGATTTGCTCGCGGCCTCGGATGTCAGGCAGGCCAACATACACTTGCCGATCAAAGCGTCCCGGACGCAACAGCGCTTTATCAAGCACATCAGGACGGTTAGTCGCCGCAATAACGATGACACCTTCACTGCCTTCGAAACCATCCATCTCTACCAACAACTGATTCAACGTTTGCTCTCGTTCATCATTTCCACCGCCATAACCGCCACCTCGGTGACGGCCAACAGCGTCAATCTCGTCAATAAAAATAATGCAGGGCGCTTGTTTTTTTGCTTGCTCGAACATATCTCGAACCCGTGAGGCGCCGACACCTACGAACATCTCTACAAAATCAGATCCAGAAATCGAGAAGAAAGGCACTTTTGCTTCACCGGCAATAGCCTTTGCCAAAAGCGTCTTACCGGTTCCTGGAGGACCGACCATCAGCACCCCCTTTGGAATGCGACCACCCAGGCGCTGAAACTTGCTTGGATCGCTTAGAAATTCGACTAATTCACCAACATCCTCTTTGGCCTCATCAACTCCGGCAACATCTGCGAATGTGGTGTTAATTTGATCCCCAGTGAGCAATTTAGCTTTGCTCTTACCAAAGCTCATGGGACCGCCCTTGCCACCCCCACCACCTTGCATTTGACGCATAAAGAACATAAAAATTGCGAGTATAAGCAAGATAGGGAATGCAGCAAAAAACAGCTGAGAAATAAAACTTGGCTTTTCGGCTTCTTTGCCAATAATTTTCACATTATGGATCATTAGATCGTCCATGAGCTTGGCATCTGGGATATCAGGCCGCACAGTCTTAAACGCACTACCATCATTGCGTTCACCATAGATTATTTCATCCATGGTGATCACCTGACTAATGCGATCATTTTGTAATTCGATCAAAAACGCCGAGTAGTCAAGAGTCTCTTTTTCCGGCTCCTGAGACAAGCCATTGAACACCGACATCAGAATCGCCGCTAAAACGAGCCATACAATTAAATTTTTTGCCAAATCGTTCAATTTACATTCCTCTTTAATCGGCTTTTAAGCCCTTGGCGACTAGATAAACCTCTCTAGACTTTGATCTTGAAGCGTCTGGTTTAATTAACGACACTCTATTAAACAGTTTTCTAACGTCCAGTACAAATGTATCAAAGCCCTCGCCCTGAAAGAGCTTGGCAATAAAAACGCCATCTCTGGTGAGGACATTTTGAGCCATATCCATTGCCAACTCTACAAGATACATCACTGCAGGCTGATCAACTGCCCTATTACCACTTAAGTTGGGGGCCATATCGGAAATTACAAGGTCCACTGGACGATTTTCAATGAGTTCTAGAAGTTCACTAAAAATGTCAGCCTCTGTAAAATCTCCTTGGACAAAATCAACACCTGCAATCGGATCCATCGGCAAAATATCAAGGGCATGGACTCTTCCTTGATGTCCAACCAATCGTGCCGCAACTTGAGACCATCCTCCAGGAGCAGACCCTAAATCTACGACTGTCATGCCGGATCGGATTAGCCTGTCTTTGTTTACAATTTCTAATAATTTATAGCTGGCCCGCGAACGGTAACCGTCTGCCTGAGATTGCTTTACATAGGGGTCTTTGACATGTTGCTGGATCCAACTGCGATTTTTAGATTTCGTCATGAGCTTATTTTCGTTAGAATACACATCTTAATTATTGGGTTTAGCATTATGACAAGTTCCACCACAGATAAAAAACATTTACGTCGTTTAGGGCACAATCTTAAGCCCGTTGTCACTATCGCCAGTAAAGGTCTTACTGAATCGGTCAATTTAGAGATTGATCGTGCGTTAAGTGATCATGAATTGATCAAATTAAAACTCTCTATTGGCGACAGAGATGCCAAAAAGACTATAACAGATGAAATTTGCTTCTCTCACAAAGCACAACTCATTCAATCTATAGGGCACGTCCTGCTGATTTTCAGAGCATCTTTGAAGCCAAACCCAAAACTGTCCAACTTGCTGAGGCAGTAATCTGTTAATTCAATTGGTAAGTAATCTTTACTGACTTGGAAAAAAACGCATTAGAGGCCAATGTGAACAACCGCAAAAACCAACAATTAATAATCGATTTTATCATCAAACCGGTGCTTCTTGGCCTGTTTGTTGCTGCGATGTTAATGTTCGCGATACCTCAGTTACGTGTATCTATGAACACAGCAGACGATAGTCTAATTGTATCCAGCAAGCCAACTTTAGATAAAAATTGGATGGGTGCTGTGTCCTATGCCTCAGCAGCTGCGCAGGCAGCACCCTCTGTAGTAAATATTTACACTGAAAAGAAAGCTCTTTCAAGCAACGTTTCGGCCTCAAGAAACTCTCTAGGGTCTGGTGTGATTATGCAGTCTAATGGACTCATTTTAACCAATCACCATGTCATTGATGGAGCCCTTAGTATATTAGTTTTGTTACACGATGGCCGACAAGCACCGGCAACAATTGTAGGTATTGATACAGAGATAGATTTAGCTGTGCTTAAAATTGCACTACCAAATTTAGAGCCGATTACTGTTGGTAATCCATCACAAGCAAGAATAGGTGATGTTGTTCTAGCCATTGGAAACCCCTCGGGCATTGGGCAATCTGTAACTCAAGGGATTGTTAGCGCTAAGGGCAGAAACGGGCTTAGATTAAATAACTTTGAAAACTTTATTCAAACCGATGCAGATATTAGCGCTGGTAGCTCAGGCGGAGCCTTGGTAGATGTCTATGGCAATTTGTTAGGCATAAATACAGCAACCCTTAACGGTTCAGGCGCCAGTGGTATTAGCTTTGCCATTCCTGCAGATGCCGCGGTAAAGGTACTAAATGATATCGTTCGGTTTGGCCGCACTGTGCGAGGATGGCTGGGTGTTAATGCTGATTTTTTTGAAGCATCTAAGGAGGCCTATGCCACCTTTGGTTTTGAAAAAGCTTTCGTTATTACCGATCTTACACCTGATGGACCAGCATCTAAAAGTGGCCTGATGGTTAATGATATTATTTTAAAAATCGACGGTATAGCTGTCACAGACCCAAATAAAAGCATTGCTCAAATCACTAATGTTCGTCCAGGACAATCTCTGAAGTTAGATGTATTGAGAATCGAAGAGGTAATCAGGTTTACCGTAATCGCCGGTGATCGAACGTTGAAACAATAGTCCGCAATTATTTTGTAAGATGCTGGTTTATCAGGTTCTTCAATGTGTCTAGTAGTTGCTGATTCTGATCTTCAGTGCCTATCGTTATGCGCAAAAATTCGCGAATTCGTTCTTGATCAAAATGTCGTACAAAAATTCCCTTATCTCGCAGTTTTTTCGCCACTATTGCAGCCTCATAGTGCTGGTGACGTACAAATACAAAATTTCCCTTGGAGGGTAGAACCTCAAAGCCTATTTCCTCTAGGGCAACCGTCAAGCTTCTGCGGCTTTGAATGACTTGATTACAGGTTTGTTGAAAGTATGCTTTATCTTCAAACGCTGCAACACCAGCAGCAATCTGTAAATGCCCAAGTGGATAGGAATTAAAACTATTTTTTACCCTATCAAGACCCTCAATCAACTCAGCTGAACCCAGCGCATAGCCAATACGCATGCCTGCTAAACTGCGTGACTTAGACATAGTTTGAACGACCAATAGATTATGATATTCATTAATCAGTGAAACCGCAGACTCGCCACCAAAGTCTATATAAGCCTCGTCTATGACAACAACTGAGGTGTGGTTGACCGCTAGCAAATTCTCAATTGCCTGCAATGACAACAGTCTTCCTGTTGGCGCATTGGGGTTCGGGAAAATAATACCGCCATTTGGACGAACATAATCAGCTAAATCCAAACACAAATCGTCAGTCAACGGTAGTCTTTGATAGCTTATATCATACAGCTGGCAAAATACCGGATAAAAGCTATAGGTAATATCTGGAAATAGTAAGGGTTTTGAATGCCGCAGTAATCCATTGAACACATGGGCGAGCACCTCATCTGAACTATTACCGACAAAGACGTTGGCTGGCGTTAGCTGATAGTAGGCTGCAATAGTGTGTTTAAGACTATCTGCTCCTGGTGGTGGATACAGGCGCAAATCTTGATTGAGCAGCGCCTCCACTGCCTGCAATGCCTTTGGAGAAGGGCCATAAGGATTTTCATTTGTATTAAGTTTGATAATGTCAGTCAGATCTGGCTGCTCTCCAGGTGAATATGGGTCTAACCCACTTACAAAATCACTCCAGTATTGGCTCATTGCTTGTTTACACCTTTGATACGATATTCCGCAGAGCGCGCATGGGCGGTCAATGATTCTCCTCGAGCTAAAACCGACGCTATGCCACCCAAGTCTGAAGCAGCCTGTTCAGAGCAATATACAATTGAGCTTCTTTTCTGAAAATCATAAACACCTAACGGCGATGAAAAACGCGATGTTGCTGAGGTCGGTAACACATGATTGGGTCCTGCACAGTAGTCTCCCAGAGCCTCTGCGGTATGACGACCCATGAAAATAGCCCCTGCATGACGAATCTTTGGCAACCATTCTTTAGGCTCTGCAACAGACAGTTCTAGATGTTCTGGTGCAATACGATTTGCTATATCCACCGCTTGCTGTTCATCAGCCACCAGTATCAGAGCACCGCGATTACTGAGGGATTTTTCTATTATAGCCGCACGCTCCATCTGAGGAAGCAGCATAGTCATACTTTTATGTACCGAATCTATAAACGCCGCATCCCAACTGATCAGTATCGACTGTGCTTGCTCATCATGCTCAGCTTGAGAGAACAAATCCATGGCTATCCAGTCAGGATCGGTTTTGCCATCACAAATTACTAATATTTCACTGGGTCCTGCAACCATATCAAGACCGACGGTGCCAAAAACAAACCGCTTAGCTGTGGCGACATAACTGTTGCCGGGGCCAACTATTTTATCAACCTTTGGTACACTCTGTGTTCCATAAGCAAGCGCAGCAATCGCTTGAGCGCCACCAATGGTAAATATTTTGGTCACCCCTGCAAGGGCAGCCGCGGCAAGGACCATGGGGCTAAGCACGCCCCTAGGTGCAGGCACTACCATAATAATATCTTTAACACCCGCTACGCGGGCAGGAATTGCATTCATCAAAACTGAAGATGGATAACTGGCTTTTCCCCCCGGCACATATATTCCTACCCGCTCAATAGCGGAAATTTGTTGCCCTAAAATAGTTCCATCTGACTCTTCATACTCCCAAGACGATTGAAGCTGATGGGCATGATAGTCTTGGATGCGTGTCGCTGCTTGTTGAAGCGCTTGACGGGTTTTATCATCAATGGTTTTTAAAGCATCATTCATCTGCTCTGTATTAATACAAAGCTCATGAAACTCACTGCAATCACGGCAGTCAAAACGATTTGTATATTCAAGTAACGCACTATCACCCTGCTGCCGCACATCAGTAATAATAGCGCTGACAATGCCCTCAACATCAGTGTTGGACACAGAATCCCAAGAAATCAACGTATCAAGAGCCGCTGAGAATCGCGAATCTCCTGCATTTAAACGAAGGATATCGCACAACTGTTTACCATCAACATCACTCATATTGAAACACTCTTACTCAGACTATTGACTATAGACTGAATGGCATTAAATTTCGTTTTAAAGGCAGCCTTATTAACAATTAGTCGGGCGCTGATATCAGCAATATGGTCGCGCGTTTCAAGACCATTAGCTTTAAGCGTATTACCAGTGTCAACAATATCCACTATTTCATGAGCCAGATCCAGTATCGGTGCAAGCTCCATGGCACCGTATAGCTTTATTAGATCGGCTTGGCGTCCCTGCTCTGCATAGAATCGACGAGCAACATTAATGTATTTAGTGGCGACCCGCAGTCGACCATTGTGAGACGATACACCCTTAGGCACGGCAGTCATTAATTGGCAACGGGCAATACCTAAATCAAGTGGTTCATAGTAGCCATCGCCTTGATCTTCAAGTAGGACATCTTTTCCGGCAATGCCTATATCTGCAGCCCCAAATTGAACATAAGTAGGCACATCTGAGCCGCGTAGAATAAGTAGCCTAGTCCCTTTTATAGTCGTAGGAAATACCAATTTTCGGCTTGCAAATATATCTTCAACAGGTTCAATCCCAGCTTTCTTAAGAAGAGGCAAGGTTTCCTTTAATATACGGCCCTTGGTCAGCGCTAAAGTAATTTGTGTCATAGTTTTATAGTTAACTCACTTGCAACGTTTGTTTGTTTTTTTGGAGGTCTCTACCCTGGAACTCGCCTAATGTTTGCTCCCAATAATCTCAACTTATCTTCTATACACTCATAACCTCGATCAATATGGTAGATTCTATCAACAATAGTCTCTCCCTCAGCCACCATTCCTGCAATGACTAGAGCTGCGGATGCTCTAAGATCTGACGCCATTACTTGCGCACCGGTGAGTTTCTCTACGCCTGTGACGATGGCAGAATTTCCTTCAACAACAATGTTAGCGCCCATTCGATTAAGCTCTTGAACTTGCATTAACCGATTTTCAAATATCGTTTCGGTAATAATACCTAGACCCTCGGATACCGCATTCACAGCGGTTAACTGAGCTTGCATATCCGTTGGAAAACCAGGATAGGGTGCGGTTTTTAGACTGATCGCTTTAGGTCTTAGGCCCTGCATATCAAGCTCAATCCAATCATCACCAACAGTAATAAGAGCGCCAGTTTCCTCTAGTTTATGGAGTACCGCTTCTAGTGTTTCTGGGCACGTGTTATTAACCTTGACTCTTCCGCCTGTTGCTGCTGCCGCCGCTAAGTAGGTGCCCGTCTCAATACGATCAGGCATAACTCTGAAAGTGCCTCCGCTTAACCTTTTGATACCTTTGACAGTTACGGTGTCTGTACCTGCCCCTTTAACATTAGCACCCCAAGCATTTAAGGCATTAGCCAAGTCAACAATTTCGGGCTCGCGAGCAGCGTTTTCCAAAACGGTGGTGCCTTCCGCCAAGACAGCAGCCATCATTAGGTTTTCAGTGGCTCCAACAGATACTGTATCCATGAAAATTCGAGCACCTTTTAAACGGCCTTTGCAGCTAGCATTAATATAGCCTTTGTCGACCTCAATTACAGCACCCATCAACTCCAGGCCACGTAAATGGATATCTACCGGCCGACTTCCAATTGCGCAACCTCCTGGGAAGGATACATTGGCCTTGCTATATCGACTTAATAGTGGCCCTAAAACCAAAATAGATGCGCGCATGGTCTTCACCAAATCATAAGGTGCGGTGACACTATTGAGAGTAGAATTATCTATGTCCAGGGACATTTTTTCATCAATGCTCAGCGTGACGCCCAGTGATCCTAGCAATTCTATAGTGGTTGTAATATCTTGCAAATGGGGCAAATTAGATATCTTTACACCGTCACTGCACAGTAGCGCAGCAGATAAAATAGGTAGCGCGGCATTTTTCGACCCTGAGATCCATACCTCTCCGTTGAGCGGACCACCACCTTGAATAATCAGTTTATCCATTGGACAACCTTATATAGTAGAAAAATAGTGAAAAAAGGGCACAGAAAACGAGTTTCCATGAATTTTTATAAGGTCCGATCTTGCCACTCGGACGGAGTAAACAACTTCATATTAACTGCATGAATCACGCCTGATGAAATCTGTTCAGTTAACGCCGCATAAACTAACTGCTGTCGCTGGACAGCACGCTTGCTTTGGAATATATCGCCTACAGCGACAATATTAAAATGGCTTCCCTGCATTTCTACTTGCACCTCACAGCCAGTTAGTGCACTGGTTAGAATACTTTTGACATCTTCTGGGTTCATAGTTCTCTCAATTGTCGGTGGGTCAGTCAGGTTAAGAGGTTTTACGTCGCCGCTAGGATCCTGATAACCAGTTGTCCACTACCTGGTCAATGTTTCCCTGATTCTTGCGCGCTGCATTTAAAAATTGGCTTGCAAATGTTTTGCTTAAGTCGATTCCATTAAGAGTCACATTCACTACATTCCACTCACCAGTAGACTTTTTGCGATACATAAGATAATTCAGGGGATAGACCGCAGATGCACTTCGAATTTCTTGTTTAACCACAACTGCTTTTTGGCCTTTTTTTAATGGACTCTTGTTTATTAACACTATTTTTTGATCGCCATAACTCATAAGTCCACGGCCATATGTTTCAATAAGACCTCGGCGAAATTCTCTCTCAAACCGAACTCTTTGCTCTTTCGACGCAGCTTTATAATATTTTCCCATCACCTTTTTGGCAACAAAGTCAAAATCTACAAAGCCCTCCATTAGCCGATTGAGCGCCTCAAAATAGGCGGCCTGATTTGCCGGGTATTTAGCTTGGTGATTACTAATAATACCCAAAAGATCTAGCGTCATTTCCTCGATATTATTAAATGGCTGCTGTTTTACGTGATCGCTCTGTCCCACACTATCCTGAGCATGGGTTTCTGAGACACCAGCTAAAATGAATAGCATCCAGGTAGCAATAACCAAGCAGTACATTTTTCTCATAATCTATTCACTTTTTTCGTTCTGTGTTAATGTTTTCACTCTTTGTGCAAAGTTTATCCAGAAACAATGCTGACTTTTCTCACCGCGCACTATACCATTCCGCGGGTAATGAAGAAACACAGCAACCACGACTTTTGGAGTCTCAATGTCCTTAATTTTTTTGTCTAGCCTATCTTTGCTTGGCGGACTACTTGGTCTTGTTTGGGCTGCCGACAAATTCGTTGGCGGTAGCATCGGCCTTGCGCGAAATTTTGGCGTGTCATCTCTTATGATCGGTTTAACTGTCGTTTCCATCGGTACCTCCGCCCCAGAAATTATCGTATCAGTTAATGCAGCATTGCAAAATGCCGGTGGACTTGCTGTGGGCAATGCCATCGGGTCAAACATTGCTAACATAGGCTTAGTGTTAGGAATTACCGCTTTAATCGCCGCGATCCCTGTTCGAAAGTCATTGTTACAACAAGAGATTCCTCTGTTACTACTGATTACAGCCTTTGCTGGATTATGCCTCTATGATGGACAATTGCAGCGCGGAGAAAGTATTGCGCTTGGACTTTTGGTTATTCCATTGCTGCTGATTTTAGGAAAATTCAAAAAAAACACATTAGGCGTTGATGAGCATGGTATAGAAGAAACCCATGCTAGTGGATCACTTAAGCAATCAAGTTTTTGGTTAATCATAGGTTTGATAGCACTTTTAAGCAGTGCAAAACTTACCGTTTGGGGAGCCACCACTATTGCTAGCCACTTTGGTATTAGTGATCTTATTATTGGCTTGACTGTAGTTGCAATTGGAACAAGTCTACCCGAACTCGCAGCTTCTGTAGTGAGTGCTGTACGCGGTCACCATGACATTGCCGTTGGTAATATTATCGGGTCTAACCTGTTTAACATTTTATTAGTTATGACTACTGCTGGCGCTATTTCACCTATTGTGCTCACAGGTGAGGTATTTAGCCGAGACTACATCGCCATGGCCGCCATGACAGTACTTATGGTAGCCATTATTGCAGTATCACTGCGAAGAGGAAGTGGAACGGGCGATGGTACTAAAATTTCCCGCGTTTTTGGCCTTCTCTTGCTGATAGCATACTGTCTTTACTACACCGTTTTGTGGCCTTCTTTGGTTTCTAACTGAGAATTAGCTGAGTAGCGCTTTTCGTCATATAATAGGCGCTTAGTGGTTTCACAATGAATAACATTGGATTTTGAAATGGCAGATTTTATCGCGTCAGCACAACGAACTATTCAAATGGAAGCAGATGCGGTTCAGCTGTTGTCTTCACGTATTGATAGTTCATTTGTTACCGCATGCGAGACAATTTTGTCGTGTCAAGGACGAGTTATAGTCACCGGGATGGGTAAGTCAGGTCATATTGGTAGCAAGATTGCTGCAACTCTGGCAAGTACTGGAACTCCGGCTTTTTTTGTTCATCCTGGTGAGGCAAGTCACGGCGATCTTGGAATGATCACGAAAGCAGATATTGTCATTGCGATTTCTAATTCGGGCAATACCAGTGAAATTGTGACACTGATACCATTAATTATCAGATTGGGCATCCCATTAATTAGCATGACCGGAGACCATCAATCCCAATTAGCCAAGGCTGCCTGTGCAAATCTCGATGTTTCTGTTGACGCTGAGGCATGCCCCCTAAATTTAGCACCTACCACCAGCACTACTGCGACATTAGCTATGGGCGATGCTTTAGCAATTGCCCTGCTAGAAGCTCGCAAATTCAGCGCAGAGGATTTTGCTTTTTCACATCCCGGTGGTGCACTGGGCCGAAGACTCTTGCTTACAGTGAAAGATATTATGCATCAAGGGGATCAAATGCCCTCTGTTATGGCGCACCAATCTCTACAAGATGCTTTGGTTGAAATGACTCAGAAAGGCTTCGGAATGACCTCAGTTATGTCAAATGACAATAAATTGATCGGCATTTTTACAGACGGAGATTTACGCAGAATTTTTGAACTTAAAGTCGATATTGTCAATACACCAATCAGCGAAGTAATGACGACCAATCCAAAAACTATTCATCAAAATACCCTAGCTGCTGAAGCGCTTACACTTATGGAGAAGAGCTCAATTACTGCTCTTATTGTCGCAGATGACAACAATTATCCTAGAGGTGTTATTCATCTCCATGACGTACTGCGGGCGGGAGTTGTTTAATGCTATCCAACGAGGCGGTAATCAAGGCCGCGAAAAAAATCAAACTTCTAGTACTTGACGTGGACGGTGTGCTCACCGATGGTAAACTTTATTACGGCAATTCCGGTGAAGAGTTGAAGGCATTTAATATCCAAGATGGGCTGGGTATAAAATTACTTCAACAGGGCAATATACAAGTTGGAATAATTACTGGACGAGTCTCTGGCCTACTCCAAAGGCGAGCAGATGAGCTCGGTATTAACCCTGTCATTCAAGGTCGCGAAGACAAATTGACGGCATTAGAGGAATTACTTCAGTCAACTGAATTCGATCTCAATGAAATCGCGTTTGTAGGGGATGATCTGCCAGATTTAGCCGTTATCAATAAGGTGGGGTTAGGGCTAACAGTAGCTAATGCCAGCAGCACTCTCGCCTTGAAAGCGGACTACCAAACCAAAAAATCCGGCGGTGATGGCGCTGTCAGGGAAATTGCCGAATTAATATTAGTGGCACAAGATAAGCTCACTGATATTTTGGAACAATACCAATGATTCGGCAATCACTTATTATCGGTGCGCTTATAGTGCTTGTAACATGGTTCTTAGTGGTATGGGACTCACCACCTGAGTCCTTTATGCGTGCAAGTACTGAGTCAATGGTTGATCAGAGCAGTGTTGATAGCTTTATGTTGGGTGTGACAAGCAGACGATTTTCTCCGGAAGGTAATGAAATTTTCTTGATTACCTCATCTAAAATGGAGTTGTTGACTAATGACCCTCGAATTTTACTGACAAATCCTCGCTTTGTTTCTGTCACAAATAATGCCGACGGTAAGGATACCGGTATTTCATTTGTTGCAAACTCCGGTGTTTTATCTCGCGATGACAACCAGTTAAGTCTCAAAGGCAATGTTGAGGCAGTAATAGCTGGCGTAAAAAATACAAGCACATTGTCCTCGAGCTCGCTGGAGTATAATGCACATGACTTACTGATCACCACCGACCAGTATTTCGAATTTAAAACCCCTACTCTGTTGATGCAAGGAACCGGCCTTAGTGTGGATCTTAAACAAGAGATATTTAGAATTATGTCGAACATAAGTGCTAACCATGACGTTTCTTAAAATTGTCATTGTTGTACTTATCCTCTTCAGCGGTATAACTGTTCAAGCAATAGGTTCAGATCGGCTACAACCTATTTCTGTAAATGCGGATTTCGCTCAACGAAACGAAGTGAGCGGACTAACGGAGTATCGGGGCAATGTGATTATTCGCCAAGGAACAATTCTGATTGAAGCGGACAAAGTGACCATTCATTATAAAGGGGAAAATGTTAGTCAAATTTCATGCCTTGGCTCCCCAGCTAGCTACCAGCAACAATCAAGCTTGGATGAAAGCATTCTCATAGCTCGTGCCGATACCTTAGAGTATTTAATGGTTAAAAATGCAATAAATCTGAAAACCAATGCCTCTTTAAGCCTCAATGGCACCTACATTAAGGGTGATAGCATTAACTATGACCTGTCAAAAGGTACCTGGAAAGCTCAGGGCGATAATCAAGGCACCCAAAAACGGATTCAATTGGTAATTCCTCCATTCAATCAAACCAATTCTGTTCAAGAATCCTCATCACGCCAAGAAGCTGCTCAAATTGAGAAAGGGGATTAGACAATAATGGCTGTATTGGAAGCAAGGCATCTTGCAAAAACTTACGCTAAGAAACCGATTGTCAAAGATGTTTCACTCAAAGTGAAGCAGGGTGAAATCGTGGGACTTTTGGGGCCAAACGGTGCTGGTAAAACTACTTGTTTTTATATGATTGTGGGATTGGTTTCCGAGGATTATGGTAGTGTCTTTATTGACAATGTTGATATAACTGAATTGCCCATGCATGGAAGAGCTCGGCGAGGCCTTGGATACCTTCCTCAAGAGCCATCAATTTTTCGAAAATTGAGCGTTGAAGATAACATTATGGCGGTGCTAGAGATGAACAAGTTAGTTCCTGTAAAGCTAAGAAAAGATCGACTTGAAGAGCTTTTATCGGAGTTTAAGGTTGAACATGTTCGTCACATCAAAGGCATTACATTGTCTGGTGGTGAGAGAAGAAGAGTAGAGATCGCTAGATCGCTAGCAATGGATCCAAAGTTTATTTTACTTGATGAGCCATTTGCAGGAATTGACCCTAAATCAGTCGGCAATCTTCAAGAAATCATCTACCAGTTAAGAGTAAAAGACATTGGTATTTTAATTACAGATCATAANNTTCCTCAAGAGCCATCAATTTTTAGAACCCTTAGCGTCGAAGATAATATTTTAGCCATACTAGAAACCCGCAACGCGCTATCTCGTGGGGATCGACTAGAGATATTACAAAGTCTACTCAATGAGTTCAATATCTCTCATCTTGCAAAAAGCATTGGTATTACCCTGTCTGGCGGAGAGAGAAGAAGAGTTGAAATAGCACGCGCATTGGCTGCAGATCCAAAGTTTATTTTACTCGATGAGCCTTTCGCTGGAGTTGATCCTATTTCAGTAAATGATATCAAAACAATTATTCGTCAACTCCGAGATAAAGGCATAGGCGTATTAATTACTGATCATAA
>DNBN01000331.1:17995-18224 GCA_003491845.1 Porticoccaceae bacterium
ATTACTGATCATAATGTTAGAGAAACTCTGGATATTTGTGAGCATGCTTACATTATCGGAGAAGGTCATGTTATCGCCGAGGGTACGACAAATCACATTCTAAATGATGATAAGGTTAAAAAAACCTATCTTGGGGAGCACTTTACACTTTAAAAATACTTCTTTTTTGTAAATTTTATTGCCTTTATGTCAGTTTTGGCACTAAAATTGCTTTTCAAGAAAAAAATAT
>DNBN01000063.1 GCA_003491845.1 Porticoccaceae bacterium
TAATTTTTTGCCTTGGCGAGAGCGCATTACTATGCGTCATCAGATAAAAAATATAACCATGATAATTCTTAGTTGTTTGTGTGCATTGTGCATTGTAGCTTTTTTGAGCTTAGCTACAACCTCTAAAACAAACAGTCAAATCGCTCAGAATCAGTATATTCAGGGAAAGATTAATATTCTAGATAAGGATCTGACCGAAGTTGCAAAATTGGAATCAAAAAAGAATAGGTTAATTACGCAGACTACTATTTTGCAAACGATACAGACTGCAAGAAGCCATAGTGCTGTTATTTTCGATGAGCTGGTTGATGCAACTCCTGAGGGTGTGCGACTTACTTCAATAGAACGTGTCGATGAAGAGCTTTCAATTTTAGGAATGGCAAGATCCAACAGAGACGTATCTGCGCTAATGAAAAATTTAAATAATTCGTTTTTACTAACTGATTCGCATCTTGTTGAAATTGATAAGAAAACGACTATAACAGATAAAAATTATGCATTTAACATCAGGTCTAGAGTGTATAGCGAGTAACAGGTTTTAGTAACATCTTCCCCATTGTTTAGAAAGGAATCTAAGCGTTGAAAAATTTATCTAACTACAAAGTAACTTCAGTTCCAATTGAAAATATACTCGAAATCAAAGATATTTCGACATGGTCAAGGACTATTTTATTCTCCATATCACTTAGTCTTGCGATGTCGTTGATTGTTTTGGGCTATTTCGTTTTTGTTGATAGTAAAAGCCAATCATTGGATCAGATAGAGGCTCAACAAATAGACCTTTATAAGGAATTTCAACGCAAATCGGCACGGATATCGCAAAAAGACGCCTATGTGGCGCAAATGGTCGAATTAGACGCCATGATTAACCTGTTTGCGGAGCAAATGCCGATTGATACACAAACGCCCGAAACCCTAACGGACATTACCATGGCCGCAACATTTTCCGGCTTATCTATCTCACAAATAATTCCTTTGTCGTCAATTAAAAAAGATCTTTACACCGCCTTGCCCATGAAGTTAAAGGTGAGTGGAACCTACCATCAACTAGGCTATTTTTTGGCTCGGTTAACACAATTAAAGCGTCTAGTGTCCCTGCATGACTTTTTGATTGAGTCCGATAGTAATAATAGTGCGGGTAAATTAATGCTTACATTTACTATTTATACCTACAGGTTAGATCTTAGTGGGGAGCAACTATGAAACTTTTCATCTTTTTGTTTTTCTTGGCCTTTGTCTTTCTTAGTGGCTGTGATGAACACAACACATCTTTAATAGATGCAAAATTGACTAAATTTGCGTTAGAAAAAAACCTGCCTATTGATGACTTACCTGTATTTTATGATCAAACTCAATACGCTTATAAATCGAGAGCTAAACGAGACCCTTTTTCAGATTTTAAGGTTTCTATGTCGGCTTTGTCGATTGATAAAACTCAGATTGAGGCACCAGATTTATTGAGAAAAAAAGAGCCTTTAGAGTTTTTTGATCTTTTGTCTTTTTCGATTGTAGGTAGTATCGGCAATGAATCGGAGCTATGGATGTTGGTTGTCAATGAAGAGGGAGATTTCAGTTATGTGACTATAGGCGATCGAATTGGACGCGATTTTGGTGAGATCATCGATATTAACGATAGTGGATTAGTAATTTTAGAAAAAAATTCAGATGGAGCAGGACGCTGGTTTAGTTATCGAAGACATATTTTAAAGGATGAAAATAAATGAATGCTAATCAATTACCCCGAATCAAACGTACACTTTTATCTGGCTTAGTAATGATCTTACTATCCACAATTTTGTTACTTTCGCCTATACAAGCCCAGGATCTAATATCTGAGGTTGCATCAGTGGCTACTAACCATAATGAAGATGCTAAAGGGGTTGATCAAACAGCCTTGAGTTATGATGACAGCCAAGAACAAAATAAAGTACCCGATGTGACTAATGAAGATTCACTCTCTACTCACGATAAATCAATTAATAAGGGTAAGTACAAGACGATTTCTGCAAATAAGGTGTTAAAAATCAATTCAACTGAAAATACTGGTTTTGCTCCTTTAAAAACTGATCTAATAACGCTAAATTTTAAAGATATTCCGGTTCGTGATGTTCTACAAATAATGGCTGACTTTAAATCGCTGAATTTAGTGGCTAGCGCGTCAATCACAGGAACAATAACCCTGAAGCTTGCGAGTGTACCTTGGGATAAAGCGCTTGATATTGTGCTTAATACTAGTGGTCTTGGTTTGCGGCGTCAGGACAATATTTTGGTAATAGCCCCTCTCAGTGAGTTAGCTGATATAGATCGACAAAGGATTGAAAGCAATAATAGTCAGAATAGCTTAGCGCCGCTTGAAACCTTTGTTGCACGCGTAAAGTATGCTGATGCCTCAGATATTTATGAGATGTTTGTTGGTTCATCAGAATCTACTCAAAAAGAGACTGAAAGGAGAGGAACATCAAATGTTTCTCCTCGAGGCTCAATTACTATTGATGAGCGCACAAACACCATTATTATGACTGACATTAATGAAAAAATTGATGCTTTCAAGTCCCTGTTAGCGCTAATTGATATTCCCGTTAGGCAGGTTTTGATGGAAGCAAAAATTGTTATTGCTGACACTGACTTTCGTAAAGAAATAGGTGCTAGTTGGGGTGTTGCTGGAGTAACAACCAAAAGCGATGAAAACACAATAGATTTTTCTGGTAGCGACGATGTAACAGATTCTCTAGCGGTATCTTTAATTGATGCCTCAGACAGTCTAACGGAGGCAAGTGTTGCTTTGTTAGGCGTTGATTTAGGGCTTAGCAGTCCATCAGGCTCACTTAGTTTGGGATACCTTGCTAAAAATGTGTTGATAGATCTTGAGTTAGCTGCATTAGAGGCAGATGGGTTCGCAGAAATTGTATCACAGCCCAGTGTCGTCTCTGCAGACAAACAAAAAGCATTAATAAAGTCTGGGGTTGAAATTCCCTATCAATTGGTCAACACAAATAATACTAGTACAACAATTCAGACGCAATTTAAGGAAGCTGTATTGCAACTTGAAATAACACCGCAAATTACCCCCGATAATCGCGTTATTATGGACATTATGATTAAACAGGATACTCTGGGTGGCTTTTCAGCGGCTGGAGTACCCTTCATTAACGTCACCCAAATCGTAACTCAGGCATCTGTTGAGCACGAAGAAACATTGGTGTTAGGTGGTATTTTTCAATCTGAGCATATCCAGTCCAGTGAGAGTGTTCCTGTTTTAGGAGATGTGCCAGTACTGGGTAACTTATTTAAAAAACAAATGCGTCTTTCAGATAAACGTGAAATACTAATTTTTATTACACCAAAAATCATAGATGACACTAACTATGCACAGTAAACATATATTTCTAATAGGGCCGATGGGTGCCGGAAAGAGCACTATCGGCAAGCAGTTAGCAAGGACTCTAGATAGACCTTTTTTTGATATTGATCATGAAATAGTCAAGTCAGCTGGTGCCGATATCCCATGGATTTTTGATATGGAGGGCGAAGAAGGATTTCGGCGGCGAGAGACTAATATGCTAACAAAAATTATTGATCATAGCCGGCCCTCAGTGGTCGCTACCGGCGGTGGTGTTGTGCTTAATGACCAAAACTGCCAAGCTATGGAAGCCTCAGGCTTGGTTGTGTATCTTGCGGCGACAAAAAAACAACTCTATGAGCGAACTAAGCGAGATAAAAATAGACCTCTATTACAGGTTGAAGATCGCAAACGCACGATTGATCATTTATTAGCAGAAAGAGGCCCACGATATCAAAATATAGCACATATTGTTGCTACCTCTGGCAATGCGCAACCCCAAGTAATGGTAGATGACATTGTGACTAAACTAACGAACTATCAGTTTAAGGTAACGTAGGCTGAATATGTAAAATGTTTGGGCATCTTTGGGCATAACAGGATAAAATACTTTTTTTACTAACCGAGTTCTGTCAATAATGCCTACAACAAATTATCCTCAGATAGATCCGTTAATTGTTGATTTGGGTGATAGAAGCTATTCTATTTTTATTGGATCACAGCAGCTAGCCTACTCAGATCTGAGTGTTCACATTAAGGGCAAACAAGTACTAATTGTCAGCAATGAAACAGTAGCACCGTTGTATTTGGAAACGGTAACAAATTTACTGCATGATAAGCATGTCGATGTTGTAGTTTTACCCGATGGCGAACAATATAAAAATCTTGATACTCTAAATTTAATTTTCACTAAACTGCTTGAACAGAAACATGACAGGGGAACAACGCTAATTGCGTTGGGTGGAGGTGTTATAGGTGATATGACCGGTTTTGCTGCGGCAACCTACCAACGAGGCGTTGCATTTATCCAAATCCCAACAACATTATTGTCTCAAGTGGATTCATCTGTGGGCGGTAAGACAGGTGTTAATCATGTCCTAGGTAAAAATATGTTGGGTGCATTTTACCAACCTAAAGCTGTGATTATTGATACTCAAACCCTTGACTCACTGCCACAGAGACAGTTTTCAGCGGGAATGGCAGAGGTCATTAAATATGGGCTCATATCAGACTATGCTTTTTTACAATGGTTAGAGCAAAATAACGATTCTTTGTTGAATCGTAATCCTGAGGCGTTGCGCTATGCAATAGAGCGATCTTGTATCAATAAGGCCAAAATCGTTAGCGCAGATGAAACAGAGCAGGGTGTTAGAGCAATCCTAAATCTTGGCCATACGTTTGGCCACGCAATTGAGACTTTTCAGCAATATCAGGGTTCTCTGCATGGTGAGGCAGTGGCTATTGGTACTGTTATTGCCGCGCACATGTCGCATTTTGCTGGCTGGTTGAGTAAATCTGACCTTCATCGAATCCAAAGCATCTTCAGGTCATTTTTGCTGCCAGTTACGCCGCCTGTGGAAATGACGTCAACAGATTTTCTGGCCTTGATGGGGCGAGATAAAAAAGTTATGGATGGCAGATTGCGACTGGTATTGCTAAAGGGGCTTGGGCAGGCATTTGTTTCAAGTGAGTTTTCTCAAGAAGATCTTGAGCTAGCCCTTAATAATGCGTGTGGAGAATTATAAAAATATCAGCGCTAAAGATTTCGATATTTAGATTTTTATTTTTAAAATTATGATAATTACAGTTTTTTAATCTAAAATTGCCTCTCAATATGGCCTAGATAAGTATATTCTTGCGTATCCAATTTGTCGTTGCATGAATTCCCATGTAGAATTGTATGCCGATTTAGAGGCAGCGCAGAGCGTCCCTTCGCTTTTACGGTAAATACAACCCTCAACCAAGATATTATACATATGAACGATTCGACTAAGTTTGGTCTCTACGACAGCGCCTTTGAGAAAAGCAGTTGCGGTGTAGGTTTTCTCACTAGAAAAGACGGTAAACAGACCCATGAATTGTTAATCAAAGGTCATGAAGCACTGTGCGCGGTTCCTCACAGAGGTGGAATGTCTGCTGAGGGGGTCGGCGATGGCGCAGGGGTTTCGGTGGATTTATCCGTCGAATTTTTTAATAGGATTACAGGATTAAACCTTACCCTTGGCGAGTTTGGCGTAGGCAATTTTTTCCTGCCTAATGATCCAAAACAGCATCAAGCTGCCTGTGATCTTATAAACCTTGTACTACTAAGCCATGGCATGAAAACCATGGTAATGCGGGATGTAGCAGTTGATAACTCCATTTTGCGTCCAGCGGCTGTTGAGTACCAGTTGCCAATAGCCCAATGGGTTTTTTCTACTCCTGTGGGCTTGGGTCGAAAGGAATTAGATCAAATAATTCATAAAGCCTTACTGGCTATCGAGGCTGAGGCTTACACTGCTGAGAAGTTTGAAGGTTTATATCCGTTATCGATGTCCGCTCAGATGCAGGTTCTTAAAGGCCGGCTTAACTCCAATGAGATAATACCCTACTTTTGTGACCTCAATGACCCAGGTCATAGCGTTCACACCATGTATTTTCACACCAGATTCTCTACAAATACCGATCCTCATCCGTCCATGGCTCAACCATTTCGATTGATGGCTCACAATGGTGAACTTAATACGGATAAAAAAAATCGGTTGTCTGAAACGGCTATTGCCCGAGCTAAAGAAAATAATATTATTAGGCCAAAAGGTCAATCTGATAGCTGTCGATTGGACCAAACATTGCAGTCTCGTGTGGTTGCAGATGGGTTGGATTTGGTCACCGCAGTAGTGTCGATGATGCCGCCGGCCTGGGAAAATGATACAACGTTGTCTCCTGCCGTTCGAGCCATGCTGGAGTATTTCTCGCTATATGAAGAAAAAAATGACGGGCCGGCTGCCCTTATTTTCGGTGACGGGTCAATTATTGGTGCGCGTTTAGATCGGCTCGGTTTGAGGCCACTGCGTTCAACAGAGACAGAAACATACCTAGCGGTTATGTCAGAGGCAGGACAAATTGACTTTGGCAACGAGCCGGTTATCAGTCGTGGGCGCATCGAAGCGGGTGGAATGCTTTACTATAACCATGACTTGAAGCAATCTTTTGACACCAATGCAGCGCTTGAGCTGTTAGCTAGTCAAAGGGACTATCTTGGGTTGGTTGATCATGCAAGAATTCATATCGATGCATTATCAGATGTTTCTCTAGAACAGCCAGACCCCTCAACAAGGTATGCTGGTGATCTTCCATTGGCTGCTAGATATGTTGCTTATTCACAGAACCAAGAATGTTTTCGGTTTATGATTGATCCCATGCTTGCCACGGGAACTGAAAAAGTGTCTGCCATGGGTTATGGTAATGCTATCAACGCCTTGTCTGACAATGAAGGTGGAGTGGCTAAATATTTTTCTCAGCGGTTTGCTCAGGTCACTAATCCACCTCTTGACTCTATTCGTGAAATAGATGGTATGACTATGCGAGTGGCACTTGGCGTTAAGCCAAATATTGGCGCTACCTCTTGTCGTCAAATTGTAATTGACTCGCCGATACTGAATCACTATCAAATAAGTAGGATAAAAACGCAAAAAGAAACGCCAGTTGGGTTGTTTTCAATGCTCTTTGCGCCTGTATTTGGCGACATTGAAAAAAATAAAGCGTCGTTAACTGAGGCGATAGACACAATCTGTAATGAGGTAGAAGACTTCGCCAGAACTCAAGGTGGTATAGCGATTATAAGTGATCGTGAAGTTACTCGTGCCAAAGGGTCAATATCAATGACGCTGATTATTTCTGCGATTAATCAGCGTTTAATAGAGTCGGGCCTTAGGTTGCGCGTATCTCTTATCGTTGAGAGTGGTCAAATTTGTTCATCGCACCATATAGCCTGTGCACTAGGATTTGGTGCTGCAGCGGTTTATCCCATGGGCGTGCAGATGCGAGCAGAAGACAAGTTCTCTGCTGATGCTGACGGTGCTTACCAAAAGTTTGCCAAAGCAGCAGAAAAAGCGCTAATGAAGACCATGGGTAAGGTTGGCCTTTGTACGGTAGAAAGTTACTCTGGCGGGGAGTTTTTTGAGCCTAACTTTTTGAATACTAATGATGAGACTTTCCGGAAATATTTTCCTAACATGAAGTCCCCTGTGGGCGGTGTTGGCTTTACTGAGATCGCCCAGGCTCATGCAGATTGGCATGAACGCGCATTGAATTGTCAGGTAGAGTCAGATATACCTATGCTTGGCTTGTTCAAAGAGCGCGCTGAAGGGGCTGGTCATTCTTACGGTGTGGCTGCGGTTCGAGGGTTTGTGGATCTTACGGAAGAAGCAATCGCCTTTGACCAAAAAGAAGATAGTGTTACCAATGACACGTTGCGGCTGT
This sequence comes from Porticoccaceae bacterium, assembly GCA_003491845.1. Classification (GTDB taxonomy): domain Bacteria; phylum Pseudomonadota; class Gammaproteobacteria; order Pseudomonadales; family Porticoccaceae; genus HTCC2207. Next base: position 7,802 of record DNBN01000063.1, read on the forward strand.
TGACGCTTAATCGCATGGAGGGCGCCTTTGGCATAAGCGATGAGGGCTATACCAACACCAGTTTTGATCGTCTCACGCCGCAGGCCATCGATGAATTTTCCATCACACCAGGATATCGAGATTTTTCTCGGGCTATGTCTGAGGAGAGAGCTCGTCGACCAGCAGCGATGCGTGATGTGCTGGCGTTTCCAGCCGATATCAGCTTTCTTTCAAAAGCGGATGATATTCGACATGAAATGATGCTCTTTAATCGAGCAGGAAATAATCACTTTGTGGTTCGCGGGCTAGCCTGTAAAGCACTAGGGGAAAAGCAGTTTTCATTTCAATTGACCGGCGCATTGAGTAAGAGTTCAGCAAGACTAAAGGCACTTCAGACGTCGTTTGTTGATCGATTCGGAGTAGATATACTCAATCACAGTGTCACCGGAGATACTCTCATCATAGAGGTATCTGGTAGCGCACTAGACTATATTCGTCGATTACGGCCGGCGCCACCCAAAGTGGATATAACTGAGGTCCAACCAGCCAGTGAAATTACACCAATGTTGGCTTCTGGTGCTATGAGTCATGGTGCTCTGGTAGCCACTGCACATGAGGCCGTGGCGCATGGCACAAATATGGTAGGTGGCATGTCTAATTGTGGAGAAGGAGGAGAGCACCTTTCCCGCTATGGAACTATTCGGGCCTCGCGTATCAAGCAGTTTGCCTCTGGTCGATTCGGTGTTTGGGCAGGCTATTTAGCAGACCCAATGTTAGAAGAAATAGAAATTAAAATTGGACAGGGAGCTAAGCCAGGTGAAGGTGGGCAGCTACCTGCACCAAAGGTCAATGTTGAAATAGCCGCGGCACGTGGAGGAGTTCCAGGGGTGGAGTTAATTTCACCGCCACCCCACCACGATACTTACTCTATCGAAGACTTGGCTCAACTTATTCATGATGCTAAGGCTGCACGGGTCAGAGTAATCGTTAAATTGGTATCTTCTGATGGTATAGGCACCATTGCTGTTGGCGTCGCAAAAGCCGGCGCGGATGTTATTAATGTGGCTGGTAATACCGGTGGTACAGGTGCAGCTTCAGTGACCTCCCTTAAATATACAGGTCGAGCAGCAGAGATTGGCATTGCAGAGGTACATCAGGCTCTTTGTGCTAATGGGTTGCGTGACAAAGTTATTCTTCGCTGTTCTGGCGCGCATCAAACCGGTTCAGATGTGGTTAAGTCCGCTTTGATGGGTGGTGAAAGTTTTGAATTTGGTACCACCGCATTGATGATGTTGAAGTGTGTGATGGCGAAAAATTGCAATATTAAATGTCCCGCTGGACTGACTACAAATCCAGAAGTGTTTGATGGTGACCCGAGGGCTTTGGGGCAGTACTTACTCAATATTGCTCATGAGGTTCGGGAAATTCTTGCCGAGCTGGGTCTGAAATCTCTTACTGAAGCAAGAGGACGCTGTGATTTGCTACATTTATTGGATCACCCATCTTCGGTTGGGCAGCTTGATTTAAGAGCTATGTTGACCCTAGTGAATGAACATAAGGTGGTTAATCCAATTTACATGGAGCGTGATTTTGAAATTGATGACAGCTTCATTGCACTTGTTCGTAGTGCTTTGGTAAAGGATAAAAAAGTATCGGTGGCCCTTCCCATCAGTCAACACTTAAATAATTGTAATAAGAGTGTTGGTGGCCAGTTAGCAATTGATATTGAACGCATGCTTAATTATGAACTGAAAAATGTTGCTCTACCGGCGGTTTTAGAAGATCGCCGCGGCCGACGATATTTGCGTCAAGGTTCTATTAATATAGCTACCCATGGTTCAGCTGGTCAGTCCTACGGTGCTTTTTGTAATGATGGCATGAGACTAGAGCACACTGGAACCTGTAATGATGGTGTAGGGAAAACGGCCTGTGGTGGTGAAATAGTTGTTCATGCGCCGCCAGGAGCTAGCGACATGCCTGGTAAAAATGTGTTAATCGGCAATTTTGCGTTATTTGGTGCCACCGGTGGTCGAGTCTTTATTGAGGGCCAAGCAGGTGATCGGTTTGCGGTGCGAAATTCAGGATCTACAGCGGTTGTTGAAGGCGTTGGAGACTTTTGTGCAGAATATATGACTAATGGTGCAGTGCTGAATCTTGGAGCCTTTGCCAAAGGGTTTGGTAACGGTATGTCCGGAGGTTTCGCTTATCAATATGATCCGCAACGAATCTTCACCGATTGTATTAGTCATGATTCTGTACTTCTGGGCTATTGTGATGAAAATACTGAGGAATCAAGGATTCATCAGCAGGCGGTATTGACTATGCTGGAATGGCATGTCGCCGCTACCGGGTCTAAGAAAGCATCTTGGCTGTTGAAAAATTGGCAGCAAGAGAGCGCTAATTTTGCGTTCATAACTCCACGTGCATTGCTTCAGTATCAGGATTCAGATGCTATTTTGAAAACTAAAACACAAAAAGAGTTAGTTGAGGAATTGTCAGTCGCTTTGGCTGGGTTTCAAGTTAACAAACTTAAAAAAGCATGGCGTTCGGGTGATCCTATAGCTAAGGGAATGGTTCCCAACCCTGATGTGTCTGAAAATGGCGATATGTTTGAGCTTCTAAATACTTACTCTGTTCTTGATGCGGCGCAAAAAATAGCCATGAAAAAGATTCCCGAGGCAGTTTCCTTAGAAGACCCTGCAGTATTAAAAATCACTCGAAATCTTATTTTGACCGAAGATTTCACCTTGATGAATGGATTGTTAAGACATGCTCGAGATGCCGTATCTGGGTACAGTAAGGCCGAATTAGCGGCCTTGATTGCCAATAAGCGGCTGACCGATTTTAAGCAGGCGCTGAGCTTGAGAAATATTTTATCGATGGATAGTCCGGCGACCTATGGTTGGATTCTTCACCAACAGCAAAAAAATAAAACTGCTTTGGGTCGTATGCCAAGTTTTGAAGAGCTTTTTGCTTATAATGCGCTAAACGATATATTGCCTAATGCCAGCTAATACTGAGAATAGTTCATGAAATTGCCGTTTATACCTGAAGATGCTCCTTTTACCGGTGACCAAAAGTCTTGGTTGTCCGGGTTTCTAGCCGGTGTTCAATCTGCCAAGGCTATGGGTGAAAAAGATACTGGCACCTCTGCTGCGACGGAGATGTCGTCGGCACCCCAGGTGAATATTCTTTATGGTACTCAGACCGGAAATGCTGAAAGTTTAGCCATGGATGCTGCCAGCGCAGCAAGAGCACGAGGTTTTCAGGCTGTTGTTCAGGGTTTAGATGATGTCACGATGGATGCGTTCTGTGCAATGAAGCGAGTCATTGTTACTATTGCAACCTATGGTGAAGGCGAGATGCCTGATAACGCGGGGCTCTTTTGGGAAAGTTTAAACAGTGTTGATATGCCCAAATTACCGGAGATGCAATTTGGTGTTTTGGCTCTAGGGGATACTGGTTATGATGAATTCTGTCAGGCTGGGAAATTGCTAGACATGCGTCTTGAACAGTTGGGTGCGAAAAGACTTGTAGATCGACTAGATTGTGATGTGGATTACGAGGACGTAGCTGAGGAGTGGATCGCGAAAACTATTCCATTAACCAGTGATGCTAAAATTATCCCATCATTAGTTGAGGTACCTCAAGCGCCGGTGAAGTCACTATGGAATCGTAAAAATCCGTATCCGGCAGTACTGAAAGTTAATAGTCTTCTCTCGGGAAAATCCTCTGCTAAAGAAATCCGGCATTATGAATTTGATCTTGCTGATAGTGGTATTACCTATGAAACAGGGGATGCTCTGAATGTCATGCCAGTCAATGACAAGGGGTTGGTAGCGAAATTGCTAAAGCGCTTGGCCGTAAGCGGTGAGGTCATTGTGAAGGGTCAGGATAGAACTCTTAGTGAATTGCTCACCTATCAATTTGAGATTTCAACACCATCACGAAATTTAATAGCGACAGTGGAAGAGAAGGCCAAAGATGAGATGTTTTCTCATGTACTAAAACATGGAGACAAAGAAGCGCTGGCTGACTTTTTGTGGGGAAAAGATACCTTGGATCTTCTCAATATAAATCCGCAGGTTAGCTTCTCAGCAGAGACATTTTTGACGTTGTTAAAGCCACTACAACATCGTGCATACTCTATATCCTCCAGTCCTAATAAGCATGCAGGGTCCGTTCATCTCACCGTGGCGTCTGTGCGATGGCAATCCAATGATAGAGATCATTTAGGCGTCTGTTCTACGTTTTTGGCAGATCGGGTGGATGACAAGGGTACTGCTGGAGTATTTGTCTCGCCAAATAAGGCATTTCGAATCCCTGCTGATGATGAAGCGCCTATGATCATGGTCGGTCCAGGTACCGGAGTAGCGCCCTTTAGGGCTTTTTTAGAGGAGCGAGAATTTCGTAAAGCCTCGGGCAAAAACTGGCTTTTCTTTGGTGATCAGACAAGAGCTTCAGATTTTATCTATCAAGAGCAGTTACTTGAGATGGAAGAAAATGGATTGTTAACAAGGTTTGACACCGCTTTTTCTCGAGATCAAGAAGAAAAAGTATATGTCCAGAATAAGATGCATGATAATGCCACTGAATTATTCCGGTGGTTGGAAAATGGTGCTTATTTTTATGTCTGTGGTGATGCAACGCGTATGGCCAAGGACGTCGATCGGGCGCTTTGCGATATTGTTGCCGCTCAGGGAAACATGGCTGCTGATAAAGCTACTGATTACATCAACAACCTTAAACGTGAAAAACGCTACCTACGTGACGTTTACTAATTTTTTAACAACCATTAGACCTACATATGACCGAATTGAAAAATGACCGTTTTTTGCGCGCGCTGGCCAGACAACCTGTTGATAAAACGCCTGTTTGGATGATGCGACAAGCGGGCCGGTATTTGCCAGAATATAGGCAGGTTAGAGCCCAGGCAGGCGATTTTATGAGCCTGTGCAAGAACACTCAGTTAGCGTGTGATGTAACGCTCCAACCTTTAGAGCGGTTTGACTTGGATGCGGCTATTTTATTTTCTGATATCCTTACCATTCCAGATGCTATGGGTCTTGGTCTGTATTTCGCTGAAGGTGAAGGGCCTAAGTTTCGTAAGCCGGTGCGTACCGAAAAAGACATAGATCAACTGCAGATCATTAATACCGCAAAAGACCTGACCTATGTAACTGACGCAGTTACTGCTATACGACGTGCTCTGAATGGGGCTGTGCCATTAATTGGATTCTCTGGTAGCCCTTGGACACTGGCTACCTATATGATTGAAGGTCAAAGTAGCCGAGACTTTGCTCGTGCAAAAACTATGCTTTATACGCAACCTGAGGTTCTTCATCAGCTTTTGGAAAAGCTTTCTCTTTCGGTTATTGATTATTTAAACGCTCAGATTCGTAGTGGTGCCCAGGTGGTACAGATTTTTGATACCTGGGGAGGAGCCTTAAGTAACAATGCTTATCAGACGTTTTCCCTGGACTATATGAAGAAAATTGTTGATGGCCTGATTAAACATTCAGATGGTCGTGATGTGCCGGTTATTCTATTTACCAAAGGCGGCGGTCATTGGTTAGAGTCAATGGCGAGCACTGGTTGTGATTGCCTTGGCTTGGACTGGACCGTTGATATTGGTTCTGCACGCTCTAGAGTGGGTGGTCAAGTTGCGTTACAAGGAAATATGGACCCAGCAGTACTGCGTGGAGATAGAGCATCCATTGAAACCGAGGTTAAGTCGATATTAACGTCTTTTGGCACTGGTAACGGCCATATTTTCAATCTTGGACATGGGATTACGCCTGACATTAAACCCCAGAATGCAAAGATATTTATCGATGCTGTGCATGAGTTTTCACTTCAACGTTAGCCTAGAACCGCGATTTTCTCTCCCATTATGACAGAGGCCTGGGGTTGAAGATTGTCCAAACCTTGGGCTACGTTTTTTTCAAACAAGATGATCGCTGTTGAACCGAATTTAAATTGACCAATTTCTTCACCTTTTGCATAAACTAGATTTTGCTCTGTAAAGTCAGTTTCTCTTACTAAACCTGCCCCAGGTGCTTCAAATCCGCCCCAAACAGTTTCTATACCTGCCACTAGCATAGCCCCGACAAAAATAACTGCAAATTTTCCCGCAAGTTCTGATTCGAATTCACATACCAGGCGCTCATTACGAGCAAAAAGTCCAGGTAGGCCTTGAGCGGTTTTATCATTGACTGAAAAAAGTTCTCCGGGAATATAACGTGCGGTTGTTAGTTTACCTGACAAGGGCATATGGATACGGTGATAATCCTTAGGCGAAAGATAAATAGTGGCAAAACTTCCGTAGCGAAAATGTTCAGCGCTAGAGGAATTGCCAACTAAACGATGCAGTGAGTAATCGATGCCTTTAGCTTGCATAATACGGTTATTATGAATAGCTCCGGATTGGCTTATCACGCCATCAGCTGGACTACATATGCTGTTATGGTCTGCATCTATAGGTCTGACGCCTTCTTTAAGCGCCCGAGTAAAGAAAGCATTGAAGGTGTCATAAGACGATAAATCATCGCTGACCGCTTCCTGCATATTAATTTCAAATGTCGCTATAGCGCGTTTGATAAGGATATTCTTCAGCCAAGGCTGTTTAGCCTCAGCTAACGTGCCGATTAGTCGAGATAGCAAGTGTTTGGGGAGTACACGCTGCAGGGCGACGAAAATATCAATCTGGTGGCTCATTTAGTTTTACTCTCTGGTATTTTAGTTTGCATTATAAACTTTCTCAGGACCAAGCTTTATTGGTGTATCTTCCATATTACCCCATTCGGCCCAAGAGCCATCATAGCCTGCTATGTTCTTATAACCCAGAATTCTTGCTACCATGTATGTAAATCCAGAGCGATGATGAAGTTGGCAATGTGTGGCGATGGTTTTATCTATTGTGAGACCAACACGGTCTAAAATATCTTGTGCATTAGATCGTATCCTCAAATGATTATGTTGGTCCATAAGATTGGTCCATTCTAAATTGATAGCGCCCGGAATATGGCCTCCCCGGTTAGCCCTTACCATTTCTCCTGTATATTCAGCTGGGCTACGAGCATCCCATATGGCGAAATTTTTTTCTCCCAGTTTAGTGATAATTTGGTCTGCGCTAATCTTTCTAGACAGGTTACTAAAGTCACTACCAATATCTGAATCTGTTGATTTGGGTGGGTTGTTGCCACTTTCTGTGGGGAAACCCTCTTTTATCCAGGGGATTATGCCACCGTTTAAGTAGCACCAATTGTCTACACCCATTAGATCTAGTATCCATGCGAATCTTCCGGCCCAGCCGCCGCCTTCATCGTCATAAATTACGATACGCTTTTTTCTCGTAATGCCAAGACTAGTTAGCAGTATTTTCAAATCATCAAAGGCTGGGCATTTTCCCGCTGCTGGAGTCTGCTCTGACATTATTTTTTGACCAGCTAGATGCACCGCACCGGGAACATGGTGTTGTTGATACAGAGCGGGGTGACATAGGTCGATGATAACCAAATCGTCATTATCAAGAACCAATGCTAAAGCATCAGGTTCTATTAGTTTTGATAGGGGTGAAGTCATCAGTGCTCCGACAGAATATACGAGTAAATTTGCACAGCTTAAGAGTAGATTTTACGTTCAGATTCCAAAGATAAAAGTATCTGACGATAATTATGTAGTCTGGAGGCAAGTACTTTTTTATCCTCCACCGCTTTTATTAGACTGCACCCAACGTCTTTATTATGACTACAATCACGAAATTTACAGCGACCAAGATAGGGTCTGAAATCAATAAAACTTTCAATGATTTCTGATTTGGTAAGATGACTTAGACCAAATTCTCGAATACCTGGTGAGTCAATTAACACACCGCCGCCAGTTAAGTGAAAAAGCTTGGAGGTAGTAGTGGTGTGAGTACCTTTTTCTTTGCCCACAGAAAGTGGACCCACACGCATCTCAGCATTCGGCTGGAGATGATTGACCAAGGAAGATTTGCCAACACCGGATTGCCCTACAAAAATAGCCGTATTGTCTTTAAGGTAATGTTGCAGTGCCTCAAGTCCTTGACCTGTTTTAGCTGACACTTGAAGTAAGTCATAACCGATGAATTTATAATCAGAAATGAGTTGATGGATATCATCAAATTCCTCACCATCAAGCATGTCAGTTTTGTTGAGAACCAAGAGCGGTTTGATGTTTTGGGCCTCAGATGCGATTAAGTATCGATCCAATAGATTACTAAAGGCAGTTGGTTTGGGTGAGAAAACGATAACAATCAAATCGACATTGGCAGCCACTGGGCGCAACTTACCATAGATGTCGGGACGAATTAATTCTGAGCTGCGTGGCTGACGCGCCACAACAACACCATGGGGTTCTGCGAAGCGCCAGACAACTTTGTCGCCGGTAACTAAATTGTCCAGGTTAGCACGCATATGACAGCGAACAATTTGTCCTTTAATGGATGCTTCAGCCGCTTCAATATCGACTTGAGCACCAAAGTTGGTGACCACGGTGCCCAGAACTTCAGGGCCAAGCTTTGCCAGATCATTCAATTGGTTGTCTGTAACCGCATTTTTGGCTATAGCCCGCTCTCGTCGTTGATCTTGGATCGACTGAATACGCCCTTTTTGGTGTTTACTGAGCCTCCGCTTGCTCATAGTCTTTGAATCTTTACTCTCATCAGCACTTAAATCCATAGTTGTGGTGCCATTTCTGGCGTTTAGGATGCTAAGGATATAGCATTGTGCCCCTGAGTGATATTAACGTTACAACAAGCTATGTATAAAGTAGTAAAGGACAATTTCATGATTAGAGACACAACTCTTAATTTAATATGGATTGATTTAGAAATGACAGGGCTAGACCCCCTCAAAGAGCGTATTATTGAAATTGCCACTGTGGTTACAGACCCAAATTTAAACGTCTTAGCAGAAGGTCCATCGCTGGTGATTCAGCAACCAGAAAGCCTGTTGGTGAAAATGGACGATTGGAATACCAATCAACATAGAAAATCAGGGCTTACACAGCGGGTTCTAGCAAGTGATGTAAGTGAAGCAGATGCTATGCAGCAGACTCTTGATTTTTTATCTCAGTGGGTGACCAAAGGTAAGTCTCCTATGTGTGGTAATTCTATCGGTCAGGATAGGCGGTTTTTAGTACGTTATATGCCTGAGTTAGCTGAGTTTTTTCACTATCGTAATCTTGATGTGAGTACTCTTAAAGAGCTTGTGCAACGATGGCGGCCTGACTTGATGGGTGGTTTTGTTAAAAAGGGCAGTCATTTGGCGATGGACGATGTTTATGATTCGATTGCAGAGCTAGCTTATTACCGAGAAGTTTTCATTCAATCTTAAGTTTTTGCTCTTGTTGTTCAATGGCCCACTGCACGTGTTCTCTGACTAGCGGTGAGGGATGTTGCTTTCTAGCATTTAGCTGCTTGAGAATATACGTTGAACCTGAAGCGTTACCTAGGCCAATGGCTAGGTTCCTTAGCCAGCGTTCATGGCCTATGCGTCTGATGGGTGAGCCCTGGGTTTTATCCAGAAACTCCTGGGGATTCCAGCTAAAGAGAGTTGTCAGTAAAGCGTCATTAAGATTATGTCTAGGAGTGAAATCTTCTTCTTTGGTCTGGGAGGCAAAACGATTCCATGGACATCTAATTTGACAGTCGTCGCAGCCAAATACCCGATTGCCCATAAGTGGACGAAATTCTTCTGGAATAGCACCTTTGTGTTCGATGGTTAAGTATGAAATACAACGACGTGCATCTAATACATAGGGCTCTGGGAAAGCATTAGTTGGGCAGGTAGTTATGCATGCTCGGCATTTTCCACACTTGTTTTCTTGAATTTGATTATCCACAGGGAGTTTAAGTGACGTATAAATTTCACCAAGAAAAAACCAAGATCCTGCGGATTCATTTAGTAGCAAGGTGTTTTTCCCAATCCACCCAAGGCCTGCCTGCTGGGCAATCGGCTTTTCCATAACCGGTGCGCTATCGACAAAGGGTCGCTGCGTTAGATGAAGTTCTGGTAGTTCCCTCTCAATTTTTTTTACTAAAGCGGCTAAACGTTTGCGTATCAGCTTGTGATAATCTCTACCCAAGGCATAACGAGACACATAGGCCTTATTATCATCTTTCAATACTGCGATCATATTGGTATCAGCTAAATAATCCATTCTAACTGATATGACTCTGACCGTATGATCAACTAATTTGTCGACAATATAGCGTTTGTCACCGTGTTCGGCCATCCATGACATTGAGCCTTGAAAGCCTTTCTGCAACCATGACTGCAGTTGCTCAGAGGCCTGGCTCAAGTCAGGTTCCACAATAGATACCTGTTGAAAACCAAATGATGCACCCCATGCTTTGATTTTTTGGGCTAAATTTTCCATTTTCTGATGATCGCTTTCAATTTCATGCATGGTTTCAGCGCTATTCTGTTTTATACTACGGTTAATTTTACTGAGATATTTCACTTATGTCGCATTATCTTCTCCAACAATCCTTATTAGATACTAAAACGATACAAAATATTGAGCATTTAGCGTGTCAAGAGGCTGATTTTAGTCGTTTTGACTTAATGTACAAAGCAGGTCGCAGTGCTTTTGATGAATTGACTGAAAACTTTGCTCCGCTAACGCTGCTACATGTTTTTTGCGGGTCAGGAAATAATGGTGGTGATGGATATGTGGTTGCTCATTTAGCGGCTCAAGCGGATATTGCTGTTCAGGTTTATGAGTTGGGCGATAAGGCAAAAATGTCCCAACAAACTTTGAAGGCAAGGGCGCTTTGCATTGACGCTAAGGTTAATTGTCAGCCATTCAATTCGATTTGTTGTTTAGCTGAAGGGGTTATTGTTGACAGTCTTTTAGGTGTCGGATTTGATGGTACTGTGCGTGATAATTATGCTGAGGCAATTGAGTGTATTAATAGTTCATTACTGCCGGTGCTGTCTATTGATCTGCCGTCAGGTGTAGTTGCAAACACTGGAGCCATACACGATATAGCGGTTAAGGCGGATGTGACGGTAACGTTTGTTGCGGCAAAGCCAGGATTGTTTACCGGCAGAGGTTCGGCACTCTGTGGAGAGCTAGTTTATGACTCACTGGATATTACCGAAAGTATTTTACACCAAGCTTTAGTGTCTGCGCGTTTGATGTCACTGGAAGATCTTATTGATTATATGCCGCAGGTAGAAGCGGATGTGCATAAAAATCAACGAGGTCACTGCATGGTGATTGGCGGAGATCATGGCACTGGAGGCGCCTCTATTTTGGCTTCACAGGCATGTTTGACTCTAGGGTCAGGCTTGACAACACTCGCCACTCGTCCGGAGCATGTTTCGGCCTGCTTGGTGCGTCAGCCAGAGATCATGGCTTGTGGTGTTGTTTCCGGCCAGGAGCTTGAACCTTTGCTGGGTAAGCCCAATGTTCTTGTGTTGGGTCCAGGGCTTGGTATGTCTTCTTGGTCTGAGCAACTGTTACAGAAAGCTATGTCAACCAATCTTCCTATGGTTGTTGATGCAGATGCGCTGAATATTATTGCTCAAGGCCGTGTTGTAAAGGACTTAACCAGCAGATCTTGGGTATTTACGCCCCATCCGGGTGAGGCTGCTCGACTATTGGGCATCAGTGTCAGTGAGGTAGAGCAGGATCGTTTTGCTGCAGTACGCAAGTTGCAAGAGAAATATAATGCCGTGATTGTGCTTAAGGGAGCGGGGACTCTGGTCTCCGGTGGATTATCACAACCGATTAATATCTGCCCCTACGGTAACCCGGCTATGGCAACCGCCGGTATGGGAGATATCTTAAGTGGTGTAATTGCGGGGCTTATAGCTCAGGGCGTTGATTTACAAACAGCGGCTGAATTAGGCTGTTGTCTGCATTCTGCCGCGGCTGATATGGCTATAGATGAGATGGGGTCCAGAGGTTTAGTTGCGGGAGATATACTGCCTTTTTTAAGTGCCTTACTAAATGATGAGCTCAGCTGATGACTGATGTTAAAACTATATCCGAAGGTTATTGTGTTGAACTTATAAACGAAACTGAGATGGTAGAATTTGGTCATCGTTTGGCAGGGCATCTCACCTATGGCATGATCATTACATTAAATGGAGACCTAGGTGCAGGTAAGACCACCTTATCTCGTGGTTTGTTGCAAGCTCTTGGGCATAAAGGTCCTGTCAAAAGCCCGACTTACACTCTTGTTGAACCCTATGAGTTACCTTTTGGAAAAGTGTATCATTTTGATCTATATCGCGTTAATGATCCTCAGGAACTTGAATATATCGGCTTTTCTGATTATCTTGAAAGATCAGCACTCAGTCTTATTGAATGGCCAGAACGCGGAGGCGAATATTTGCAAACAGTTGATCTGGCGCTTGATATTGAACATCTTTTAGCGGGGCGGAAACTAGTCCTATCCTGGCAAACAGTCAAGGGTGAGACTGTGTTGAATAATCTTAGGGACACTAGTCCTTAAGTGTGGGTTATTTAAATCCTTGGAGGCGAGTCTGTTGATGATAATGGGTGATAACCTAACGATAAGATTGTCACGACTGGTCATCCATTGGTTGGTACCTATTGTGTTACTGATGCCGTTCTATAGCTGGGCTGCGTCAGTAGAGTCTAGTCGAATTTGGCGGTCACCTGAGAGTACTCGTTTGGTGTTGGATTTGAGCGATAAGGTCGAGCATCAAATAATCGTACTTAAAAATCCTCATCGTCTGGTGATCGATATAGCTAATGTAACCTTGAGAACAAGCTTCGATACGTTAAAACTCAGCAATAATCCCATAGTTAATATTCGGCATGCACCGCGTAATAAAAACGACTTGCGTATTGTTTTGGATTTAGACAGTGCGGTAAATCCCAAAAGTTTCACCTTGCCTGCTAATTCCCAGTATGGTCATCGACTCGTGGTTGATCTTTTTGATAAGCAGCAAGTCATAAGTAAAACCATTGAAAAAATTGTCACAGTCAACGATAGAAAAATCATTATCGCTATTGATGCAGGACATGGCGGAGAGGACCCCGGAGCGTCAGGGCCTAACCGATTACGTGAAAAACGGATTGTACTGCAGATTGCTAAACGCCTTGAGAAATTGCTGGACAATAGCCCTTATTTTGAAGGAGTGTTGGTTAGAACTGGGGACTATTATGTAGGACTTCGAAAGCGCACGGAAATAGCCCATAAAGAGCAGGCAGATTTTTTGGTTTCTATTCATGCCGATGGATTCAAAGACCCTCGGGTAAGCGGTGCCTCGGTTTACGCCCTCTCCACTAAGGGTGCATCGAGTGAAGCGGCTAGGTATTTGGCAGCCTCAGCAAATCGCTCAGATTTAATAGGCGGCGCAAGTAATCTTAGTCTAGATGATAAAGATGATGTGCTGGCAAGCATTCTTTTAGATCTGTCGATGAATGAAATGTTACGGAGTAGCCTTAACGCGGGTTCTTACGTCGTTAAAGAGATGAGCAAAGTTGCCAAACTACATAAAAAGAACGTTGAGCAAGCCGGTTTTATAGTGCTCAAGTCCCCAGATATACCGTCATTATTGATTGAAACGGGTTTTATTTCTAACCCTAAAGAAGCCAAAAAGCTTAGCACTGGTGCCTATCAGCAGAAAATGGCTGGGGCTATTTTTGAGGGACTCGCAGATTATTATGATGACCATCCTCCGGTGGGAAGTTTATTGTCGACTAAGAACGACAAATCGCCCAAAACCTATGTGGTTGTTCGGGGAGACACTCTTTCTCATATCGCGCAGCGAAACGGTATTTCGACAATAAAAATACAGCGTTTTAATGGCCTGTCATCACCTTCTATTCGTGTCGGCCAGACAATATTAATTCCATCAATATGAGATGTTAAGGTAAATGATGCATTCTTTAAAGGCAGTTTCCAATGTCTAAAATACAAATTTTAAGTCCACAGCTTGCTAATCAAATAGCTGCAGGTGAGGTAGTTGAGCGCCCCTCTTCGGTGTTGAAAGAGCTCTGCGAGAATAGCCTTGATGCAGGCGCTACAAGAATTGATGTTGAAATAGAGCAGGGTGGCATCAAACTGATTAAAGTTCGAGATGATGGTTGTGGAATTCCAGAAGGCCAATTACCTTTGGCACTTAGTCGTCACGCCACGAGTAAAATAACCCATCTGGAAGATCTAGAGTCAGTATCTACTCTTGGGTTTCGGGGTGAGGCTTTGGCTAGTATCGCTTCTGTATCACGACTTGCAATGACCTCTAATAATGGTCCAGTAGGAGGCTGGAAGGCAGTATCTGAGGGGCGAGATATGCAGGTACGATTGGAGCCAGCGCCTCATCCTCCGGGAACATCAGTAGAGGTGAGAGACTTATTTTTCAATACGCCTGCGCGACGCAAGTTTCTGCGCACAGAGAATACCGAGTACAAGCGCATTGATGATGGGCTAAAAAAACTAGCATTAAGTCGCATGGATGTGTCTTTCAGTCTAAAGCACAATCAAAAGGTGCAATTTAATTTACGTGCCGCTAGAAGCCAACTAGAACAAGAAAAACGCGTGGCAGATCTTTGTGGTCCGGTATTTATGGAGCAGGCACTCTTGGTTGATAATAACCGCACGGGGATCCGACTATGGGGGTGGATAGGGCTACCAACCTTCTCTCGGAGCCAAGCTGATTTACAGTACTTTTTTGTCAATGGTCGGTCAATCCGCGATAAAGTGGTATCTCATGCAGTGCGTCAAGCATACCAAGATGTTTTGTATCATGGACGACATCCAGCCTTTGTCCTATTTCTAGAAATTTTACCCTCAGAGGTGGATGTTAATGTGCACCCTACCAAGCATGAGGTTCGTTTTCGTGATAGCGGGAGCATCCATAGTTTTGTGGCCAGCACGTTGAAAAAAGCGCTAGCCACTGATCGCCCACAAGACCACTTATCGGGGGGTGCATTAGAGGATAACCCAGCGGAGGACTACCGACAGCAAGCCCAGATGTCCAATGATCAAAGTATGCTCCCTCTTGCATCTAATTCCTCACATAATTATCGACCGTCATGGCCCCAAGCAGCCTCTTTGTCGATTAATGAGACAATTGCTGGTGTTCAAAATTTATACTCGTTGGGTATGGAGGGTAGTGAAGAGGCAATAGGAGAAATACCTCCACTTGGATTTGCTATTGCTCAGCTTAAAGGAGTATTTATTCTTGCTGAGAATACTCACGGACTGATTATTATTGATATGCATGCCGCGCATGAGCGAATTATCTATGAGCGGATGAAAAAAGCCTTCGATCATGAAGGGTTGGTTTCTCAGCCATTATTAGTGCCTGAAAGTTTAGCCGTGAGCCAACGAGAAGCTGACAGGGTGGATATGCACCAGTCTGTTTTTACCCAGTTGGGCTTTAATGTCCAACGGGCAGGACTCGAAAGCATCATTGTGCGAGAGATTCCAGCTATTTTGCGTGGCTCCCAAGTAGAGGGTTTGCTCAGAGATGTTTTGTCAGACTTACTGGAGTATGGTAGCTCAGCTCGAATAAGGAACCATATTAATGATATTTTATCGACCATGGCGTGTCATGGGTCTGTTCGCGCTAATCGAAAACTAACGATTCCAGAAATGAATGCATTGCTCAGAGACATGGAAATAACTGAGCGCAGTGGACAGTGTAACCATGGTCGACCTACTTGGTCTCAGCTTAGTTTAGAAGAACTTGATAAATTGTTTCTTCGGGGTCGTTAGATGGTAACAAAAAAGCCTAATTCTCTGCCGTCAGCTATCTTTATCATGGGTCCAACAGCATCTGGTAAAACAGACTTAGCAATGGCATTAAGGCAGTATTTGCCCGTTGATATTATTAGCGTGGATTCGGCACAAATATATCGGAATTTAGATATTGGTAGTGCTAAAGCAGATGCTGCAACACTGCGAAAACATCCTCATAGAATGATAGATATAAGGGATCCAAGCCACGCTTATAGCGTTGCCGAGTTTGTGGTCGAAGCGCGCCAGCATATGGCCAACATAACCGCTGCGGGGAGAATACCTCTATTGGTCGGCGGGACAATGCTGTATTTTAAAATGTTGTTTGATGGATTATCTGATCTTCCTGAGGCAGACCAAAAGGTTAGGCAAGAAATACAGCTGCAAGCTGATTCTGTAGGCTGGGGAATGGTCTATCGTGAATTACAAAAAGTTGATCCATTAACTGCATCTAAATTACATCCAAACCACTCCCAGCGTATTCAACGGGCACTAGAGGTCTATAAACTGACCGGAGTTCCACTGTCAACGTTACAGCTAGAAAGCAGAGGTATGGGCGTTAACAAAGATTACAATGTTGTGCAGATAGCAATGATGGCATCCAATCGCACACTTCTACACGCGCGTATTGAAGAACGTTTTCACTGTATGATTGAACAGGGCCTTTTAGCCGAGGTTCAGTCGCTCTATCATCGTGGAGATCTGACCCTCGATCTGCCCTCTATTCGTGCCGCTGGCTATCAGCAACTTTGGCGACATTTAAATGGCGAATATAGTTTGGATGATGCAGTACAAAAAGCTATTTTTGCCAGCCGGCAATTGGCTAAAAGACAGATTACTTGGTTGAAAAAATGGTCAGGTAGCCATGAAGTTTACATCGATGACCAGAAACGTTGTTATAGCTCTGGAATAATCTGTAATGAAAGCTTGAAAATATTTCGCCAGCACCTCATATTACCAGCACTGCACACAGGGATGGTGTATTAGTTAGTGGACCGCAATCCTACTAGCGTTTTTTGCTGTGATTATTGCAGCCTATATTGGAAGTCAATAAGGAGAAATCAACATGTCAAAAGGTAACAACTTACAAGACCCTTTTCTAAACGTTTTGCGCAAAGAGAAAGTTGCCGTGTCAATTTTTTTAGTCAACGGAATTAAACTTCAGGGACAAGTTGAGTCCTTCGACCAGTTTGTTGTGTTGTTAAAAAATACAGTTAGTCAAATGGTTTACAAGCACGCTATCTCCACAATTGTTCCCTCGCGTGTGGTTCGGTTGCCCACCAGTGGTAATGATACCCAAGAGGGGATGGCTGAGGAATTAGGTAACGGCGGCGGACAAAACTACTAGTCAGTGGCGTTGTTTTTTGAGCGACCAGAGTCAGGCGAAAAAGCAGTCTTAGTTCATGTGAAGCTTAATAGTGAGTCTGAACCTGAGGATCCTAGGGAGTTTGAAGAGCTGGTGCTTGCTGCTGGCGGTGATCCTGTGGATTTTATTACTGGATCACGCCAGTCACCTAGCGCGAAATTTTTCATTGGCACCGGAAAACTTGAAGAAGTAAAGGTGTCGGTGAACGCTGCAAAAGCACAGCTGGTGATTTTTAATCATAACCTCTCTCCGAGTCAAGAGAGAAATCTTGAGGCTGAGTTGCAGTGTCGTGTGCTGGATAGAACCGGTCTTATCTTAGATATTTTTGCCCAGCGAGCGCGAACCCATGAAGGCAAACTGCAGGTTGAGTTAGCCCAACTCCAGCATCTGTCGTCACGGTTAGTTCGTGGCTGGACTCACCTTGAACGTCAGAAAGGTGGTATCGGTATGCGTGGACCTGGGGAGACTCAACTTGAGTCGGATCGGCGCATGGTGCGCGATCGTATTAAGCTTATAGAAAACCGATTGGGAAAAGTGCGAAAGCAGCGCGATCAAGGCAGGCGTGGTAGAAAACGATCTGATATACCGACGGTGTCGCTGGTCGGTTATACCAATGCTGGCAAATCCACCTTATTCAACGCCATTACTCAAGCAGATGTATTTGTGGCAAATCAGTTGTTTGCTACCCTAGATCCGACTATGCGACGGGTGGATCTGCGCGATGTTGGATCTGTTATTTTTGCTGATACAGTAGGTTTCATTAGTCATCTTCCGCATCGATTAGTCGATGCCTTTCGCGCGACATTGGAAGAGGCTGCGTCGGCTGATTTGCTGTTGCATATTATGGATGCCGCTGCTGAGGATCGCGGTACTAACGTGTTAAGAGTTAATGAAGTACTGAAAGAAATCGATGCAGATCAGTTGCCAACCTTGATGGTTTACAACAAAGTTGATCTCTTGGATGACCCACATCCTCGCATCGACCGTAATGAAGATGGTGTTCCAATTGCTGTTTGGGTCTCGGCCCTTACTGGAGAGGGTTTATCTCTTTTACTTACGGCGATTGGGGAGCGCCTTCCTGCAAAAACAGTACATAAATACCTGATGCTTAAGCCGCATCAGGGTAAATTGCGGTCTGCCTTTTTTGGTTGTAAGGCGGTGGTGGGTGAAAAAATTGAAGAAAATGGCGACATCCAATTGGAAATTAGGCTGCCAGAGACAGATTTATTTCGCATTTTGAAAAATGCTGACTTGAAATTACATGATTTAGTCACAAAATAACCATCTAGTGGTAGACTAAAGTATGCGAGATACCCGAAGAAACAAACTAATTATATAACTGGAGAATAATATGGCTTGGAATGAGCCGGGCGGCGGTAAGGACCCATGGGGTGGCAATCGAAATAACGAAGGACCACCAGATATCGATGAGGCATTAAAAAAACTCAAAGAAAAGCTTAGCGCATTCGGTGGTGGTCAGGGTGGCAGTGGTGGCAATGGGTCCGGTGCAAGCTTTAAAGCTATTTTGCCGGTTGCGTTAGTCGTTGTTAGTGTTGTTTGGGGTTTATTGGGCCTTTTTCAGGTTGATGAAAAAGAGCAGGCAGTTATGTTGCGACTGGGTAAATATAGTGAAACCCTAGGTTCTGGTTTGCATTGGTACCCGCCATTTTTGGAGTCAAAAGTAATTGTTGGAGTAACAGAAGAGCGCCAGTATTCAACACGTGGCCTGATGCTCACTCAAGATGAAAATATTGTTGAGGTAGCGCTTTCTGTTCAATATAACATCGCTAGTGCCAAAGATTTTGTTTTGAGTATAAGAGCACCAGAGACTAGCCTTAAGCAAGCTACCGACAGTGCACTTAGGCATGTAGTGGGCAGTACCGGCTTAGATGGCGTGATTGCTACAGAACGAGAACAAGTCGCTGTAGCTATAGCCTACAAACTCCAAGAATTGCTAGACCTATATTCTAGCGGTATTAATGTGGTAACGATCAACATCGCAGATGCCAAGCCGCCAAATGATGTCAAGGCGGCTTATGACGATGTCATTAAAGCTCGAGAAGATTTGGAGCGCTTAGTGAACGAAGCTCAGGCTTATTCAAATGGTATAATTCCTGAAGCGCGAGGTGAGGCTCAACGCCTAAGAGAAGAAGCGGAGGGTTACTTATCTCAGGTGGTGTCGAAGTCTCAGGGTGAGGCTAATCGTTTCTCTGCGCTCTTAGCTGAGTACAAAAAGGCGCCAGAAGTTACTCGAGAAAGACTATATATTGATGCTATTGAACAGGTAATGTCCGATAGCACCAAGGTGCTAGTCGATACCGAGGGCGGCAACAATATGCTTTACCTGCCGCTAGACAAGCTGGTTTCACAAGGTACCAGCGGGACGCCTGCGCGCTCCTCTGAGACAAATAATCAGTTGATTGACCGTGTAGCGAATGAAGTGATTGAAAAACTACAAAGAACAAGTGGTCAAGCGCAAGGAGGTCGAGGTCGATGAGTAATTTATTAAAGGTAGTCGTTGTTTTCTTGGTTATTTTGGTTGGGGTTAGTAATACCCTCTATGTGATCAGTGAAGTAGAGCGAGGGGTTACCCTGCGCTTTGGTGAGATGATCGAAGCCGATATTAAACCAGGATTGCATGTAAAGGTTCCGTTTATTGACGATGTTAGACGTTTTGAGGCAAGAATATTAACAGTGGATGCACAGCCTGAGAGTTTCTTTACAGTAGAACAGAAGCGTCTGATTGTAGACTCCTACGCTAAATGGCGGATTTCGGACGTAGAAACGTATTACAAATCTACCGGTGGCATTGAGCGTGTGGCGGAGAATCGGTTAGCTAAGCGGGTCAATGATGGCTTGCGTAATCAGTTTGGTACGCGCACCCTGCACGAAGTGGTTTCTGGTGAGCGTGACATGCTGATGAAAAACATTACAGATGAACTCAATCGTACAGTGCTGACATCTTTGGGTATTGAGGTGGTCGATGTAAGAGTTAAGCGTATAGATCTGCCCCAAGAGGTGAGTGATCCAGTTTTTAGGCGAATGACTGCAGAGCGAAATAAAGAAGCCCAAGAGTTGCGATCCACTGGTAAAGAAAAAGCTGAAAAGATTCGTGCTTCAGCCGATCGAGAGCGTACGATTGAACTTGCTAATGCTTACCGGGATTCGGAAGAATTAAGGGGTGAAGGAGATGCTGAGGCCGCGAGGATTTACGCGGATGCGTATCAACAAGATCCTGAATTCTATTCATTTATGCGAAGCCTAAATGCCTACAAATCTTCCTTCTCTAACAAAGGCGACATTATGATAGTGGAGCCAGATAGTGCTTTCTTCAAATACCTAAATCAGTCGAAGGGTGAATAGTTGCACTGTTGGGTTGCGTTAAGTTATTTAGTTAAAAAATGTCTGCCACATGGGGAGAGATTTTGCTAAAATTGGAAAACCGGGGAAACCCGGTTTTTTTATGCCATCAAAAGGCTTGGAATATGTTAGATGAGATTATTCGCGCGTTGGCTTTGGTGCTGGTTTTTGAAGGTGTAATGCCCTTTGTGGCGCCACGTCGATGGCGGGAAATAGCTGCATTTCTTGGGACGCTCGATGAGCGTACGATGCGTTTTGCAGGTCTGTTTAGTATGGTCAGCGGACTGGTTGTTTTATTCTTATGGCGCTGATCAAAATTAAGATTAAAAGCTTGAGGTTGTTGTGGCAAATGTAGATCGTTGGTTGTTACCTGATGGCGTGGATGAGGTGCTTCCAGAGCAGGCTCAGGTTGTTGAGTTTCTTCGTCGTAAGCTGTTAGATCTATATCATAGCTGGGGCTATGATTTGGTTATCCCACCTATGATTGAGTTCACAGAATCACTGCTCAGTGGGTCTGGAAAAGATTTAGATTTGATGACCTTTAGAGTCACTGACCAAATTAGTGGCCGAATGATGGGTATTCGCGCCGACATTACACCTCAAACAGCTCGTATGGACGCCCATAGTTTACGTCGAGAAGGGCCCAATCGCCTATGCTATGCGGGCACTGTATTGCATACAAAACCAAGAGGTCCATTGCAGTCAAGAGCGCCTATTTCTGTGGGGGTTGAGTTGTTTGGTGAAGGCTCGCTAGCTGCTGATATGGAAGTTATTGAGTTATTTTTACAAACGCTCAATGCCTCAGGTGTCACAGAGACTTACCTTGATTTAGGGCATGTTGATATTCTTCGAGAATTACTTGTTGAAGCCCAGCTGAGTAATGAGCTGGAGTCAGAGTTATTTGAGTTGCTGCAACGTAAAGCTCAGAGCGAATTAACTGATTGGATAGCCGATAATATTATTGATTCTTATCTTGGTCAGTGTCTAAGTAGTCTGCCAAAGCTTGCTGGAGGTGTTGGTGTTCTTGACCAAGCGAAGGCTCTATTGGAAAAGGCGCCGAAAAAAGTGCTTGATGCTATTGAGCAGCTTGAGACTGTGGTGAATCTTGTCTCCCAGATGGGTGTGAGGGTGCATCTCGATTTGGGCGAAATGCCCGGTTATCATTATCACACTGGGATAGTATTTGCCGCCTATGTGCAAGGCTATGGTAAAGCCCTTGGCAATGGAGGTAGATACGATTCTGTGGGTCAAGCTTTTGGTCGCTCACGCCCAGCTACAGGCTTTGCATTTGATCTCAAGTCATTGGTAACTCAGGGCCGGAAGGTTGGCGACCAACCTAGCGGAATTTTTGTGCCTTATTGCAATGATAGTGAGTGCGCTGATCAAATTAAATTGCTTAGAGAGTCAGGCCATCGCGTAGTTCAGGGGTTTGAAGGGCAGCTGGAAAATATAGAAGAAATGAAATGTAATCGTGAGCTGATAAAATTGGATGGCAAGTATGTTATTCAAGATTTATCTTAAGGGTTATTTGGTGGGTCTAATAGAGTTGAGTATTAAAGCTTATGGGTAAAAATGTAGTCATTCTTGGTTCTCAGTGGGGAGACGAGGGCAAAGGCAAAATTGTTGATTTATTAACCGATAAAGCTGCGCTGGTGGCACGGTTTCAAGGTGGGCACAATGCTGGCCATACGTTGGTGATAGATGGTAAGAAAACCGCCTTGCACCTTATTCCATCCGGTATCTTACGTGACCATGTCAGATGCGTTATTGGTAACGGTGTCGTGGTAGCACCTGATGCATTAATTAAAGAAATTAATATGCTCGAAGACAGAGGTATCAAAGTCAGAGAACGGCTGAAAATTTCAGGTTCATGTCCATTAATCCTGCCCTATCATATAGCACTGGATCAGGCTCGCGAAGCGGCTAGAGGGAATGCCAAAATTGGTACGACTGGTCGAGGTATAGGGCCAGCTTATGAAGACAAAGTGGCTCGGCGAGGGTTGCGGGTAAGTGATTTAGCTAATATGGATCGTTTTGCGATTAAATTGCAAGAAGTGTTGGATTTTCATAATTTTTCACTTACACAATACTACGGCGTTGAGCCGATCGATTTTCAAACAACCTTAGACTTGGTTCGCGATTGGGCTGAGGTACTATTGCCCATGATGGCCGATGTGACCAAGCTTCTTCATGATGCAAGAGAGTCCGGTGAAAATATCTTATTTGAGGGTGCTCAAGGGTCGCTTTTAGATATTGATCATGGGACTTACCCCTTTGTTACCTCGTCAAATACTACCGCAGGCAGTGCTGCTTCTGGTAGTGGATTTGGACCTCTTTACTTGGACTATGTGCTAGGTATCACCAAAGCTTATACCACTAGAGTAGGGTCTGGGCCGTTCCCAACGGAATTGTTTGATGAAGCTGGAGAAACCATGGGGCGTGTTGGTATGGAATTTGGAGCTACAACTGGACGTTCAAGACGTTGTGGTTGGATTGACCTTGTTGCTCTTAAATATGCAATTCGTGTCAATGGAGTTACACAACTTATGATGATGAA
>DNBN01000117.1:0-4846 GCA_003491845.1 Porticoccaceae bacterium
AGCATCTATTTCTGTTGCAGCGCCACAAGAAAAAATCATCATTCCCGCCCAGTCTTTATTTACTGAGGATAATAAATTCTATGTCTACCTATACAAAAATAAGCGCTATGAAATAGCAGAGGTTAGCCTTGGCAAGCGCAATCTAAGTCATGTAGAAATCACTTCAGGTCTAAGCATTGGTCAAAAAATTTCGTTAATCGATCAGGCGGGTAGCTAAATGAACTATGTTGATATTTTTGTCGATACCTTTGCCGAGCTTGCCCAACACAAATTACGCACATTACTAACCTTGCTCGGTATGATTTTCGGTGTCGGGGCGGTGATTGCAATGCTAAATATTGGTGAAGGAGCAGAACGTGAAGCGCTCAAAATGATAGACTCAATGGGACTTCATAATCTTATTGTCGAAACAAAAACGTTCGATGATGAGGAGCTCACAGAACAGCGCAAGCATTCCACTGGATTAACGATTCGAGACGCGCAAATCAGCGTTTTATCACTGCCTTTTATCGAAGCCTTCAGTGCACAAAAAATAATTGATACCTATGGCATTTTTAGCGCCTCAGGAGACAGTGATGGTGATGCTATTGGGGTCAGTCCAAGTTATTTTAAATTATCAAAACTCCAGCTAGCGGATGGGCGACTACTAACCGAAGCAGATGACGCAGATTTTTCTCAAGTAGCATTGCTGGGTTCATCTACCGCCAAACAGTTGTTTCCAACGGGTGGAGCGATTGGTAAAACGGTCAAGATTAATCATCTTTGGTTTAAAGTTGTTGGCGTACTGCAACCGCCATTTTTAACCAAGGATGAATTTCAAGGTATTAAATTAGGTGGTGAGCAACGCTTAGTTTTCATTCCACTAAAAACTGCCATACATCGATTTGAAAATAGTGCTTTATCCAGCGAAGTAAGTAGTATTAAACTACAGCTCTCTGAAGGTGTTGATGCTATTGAGGCAGCAAAAGCTTTGAGCCATCTGTTAGGAAGACGGCATAATGATGTAGATGACTATAAACTAATAATCCCAGCTGCCTTACTTGCCCAACAAAAGAAAACCCAGAACATTTTCAACATAGTTATGTCCTGCGTGGCAGGCATATCTTTATTAGTTGGCGGTATAGGTATAATGAATATCATGTTGGCCACTGTGCTTGAACGAACCAAAGAAATAGGTTTATTACGGGCGGTTGGGGCCACGCAAAAAGACATTCAAATTCAATTCATTGCCGAAAGTTTTACAATTTCAATTTTGGGAGGCATTTTAGGTATAGTATTCGGCATTTTGCTGTCAGAGATTATTGCAGCTTATTCCGAGTGGGCAGTTTCTTGGTCTTTAGGAGCAATTATTTTGTCCTTTAGCATCTGTTCTTCAATAGGATTAATATTCGGTGTTTATCCAGCTGTCAAAGCCTCACAATTGAATCCTATTGATGCCCTGCAGAGCGACTGACTGTAACGCTAAAAGCGCATGCCCGGGGGACGCCATACAGAGAAGCCCTGTTGCTGCATCGAGGATCTTTAGAGTAAGCTAGAAATCATACGAATAAGAAATGCGACGTAGGTGCCCTCTATGTCGCATTTTTACAAGTAAACGTCACAAGGAGTGATTAAGCACTCTTTTTAGCAGCACCAAAGCGCTTGTTAAAGCGATCAATTCGACCACCAGAATCAACAATTTTCTGCTTGCCCGTGTAAAACGGGTGGCAAGAAGAACAAACATCAAGGTAAATTGCTTCAGTCCGAGTTGAACCAACTTTTATAACGTTGCCACAACTGCATGTTGCAACTAATTCGTTATAGTTTGGGTGAATCTCATTTTTCATCTTATACTCCAAGTTACGAACCGCCACCCCATCTTTAAACTGATACTATAGCGCTACGTGAGCGATTCGGTTTAAGCAAGGCACGGTAGGCCATTTCAAAAGAGCGCGGATCTTAACAGAAAGTTATCTGGTTACAAAAGGAATTCTTATTTTTTTATGGCTACTAACAAGCCTTTCATTATTCGAGTAGCGATACAGTCGCCACTCCGCCAATTATTTGATTATGTAATTCCCAAGACTATTCTTGAAATTTCACCTAATCAGCAGCCTACATCTGGCTGTAGAGTACTTGTACCCTTTGGTCGGCGACTTGTGGTCGGCTTAATCGTCACCTGTCCGGAAACTACCGACTATGATGAAAACAAACTTAAATCAATCGAAAACCTATTGGATAAGAGCCCGCTGATACCTCAGGAGTTATTTGCTTTATTTGTTTGGGCAGCCCATTATTATCAACATCCTATCGGGGATGCACTGTTCAATATGCTTCCAGTAACACTTAGAAAAGCAAAACCATTGTCTGAACCTAGTACAAAATATTGGCAGTTAACAGCGAAGGGCAAAGGCCTAGGTGAGAACTCTCTTAATCGGGCACCAAGTCAGAAAGCATTGATTGGCCATTTATTGAAGCACGGTCGCCTATCACATGATGACCTGATAAGACTATTTCCGCGTAATATTTTGCATACTCTGGCAAAAAAAGACCTTATTAAAGATAGCGAAGATGTTAAAGCCAAGGTAGCGATTAAAATCGTACTCAAGCAAGTTCCGTTATCACTAAACACTGCGCAGAAAATAGTTTTCGCTAAAATTCGCTATGATGATTTTCGTTGTTACTTACTCAATGGTGTAACTGGTAGCGGCAAAACCGAGATTTATCTTCGAGCCATTGAGGACGTTTTACGTCAAGGTAAACAAGCGCTTGTGTTGATACCAGAGATTAGCCTAACACCACAAACTCAAAAGCGGTTTAGTGATCGATTTAACGTTCCCATCGTCACATTGCACTCCGGCCTTAGCGACAAAGCACGCCTCATTGCGTGGACTGATGCCAAAGCTGGGCGAGCAAGCATTGTACTAGGCACGCGTTCGGCAATATTTACGCCGTTGGAGCAACCAGGCTTGATTGTTGTTGATGAAGAACACGATCAATCCTACAAACAGCAAGAGGGGTTTCGCTACTCTGCAAGAGATCTTGCAGTTATAAGAGCTCGAAAAGAAAATATTCCAATTATTTTAGGATCAGCGACACCTTCCATAGAGTCGCTTAATAATTGTGTCACTAAACGCTATGAACAACTAATGCTACCTCAGCGTGCTGGTGAAGCTCTGCAACCTCAGTGGTCAATCATTGATCTTAAAAACGTTAATATTGAAGCAGGAATTGCATCGACAACACTTTTAGCGATATCTGAGACCATCTCTAACGGCCATCAGGTACTAATTTTTCTAAATCGTCGTGGTTTCGCTCCGGCTATTATTTGTCATCATTGTGGTTGGGCAGCAGATTGCCATAGCTGCGACACCAAACTCACCGTGCATCGCGCTCGAAATAGACTAATCTGTCACCACTGTGATTATCAACAAGCTATTCCCAAACACTGTCCAAACTGCATGTCCCACGACCTTGTGCCTATGGGTGAGGGCACTGAACAAAGTGAAGACTATTTAAAGCGCTATTTTCCAGATACCAATATTATGCGCGTTGATAGAGATAGCACGCGTAAAAAAGGTGCTATGCAAACGGTTTTTAATGAAGTTGAACGCGGTGAGCCTTGTATATTAATTGGCACACAAATGCTGGCTAAGGGCCACCACTTTTCAAATGTCACATTGGTCGTAGTGTTGGATGCAGATAGTGGATTATTCAGTCCAGACTTTCGAAGTCAAGAACGACTTGCCCAGCTACTAACTCAGGTTGCTGGACGCAGTGGTCGCGGTCAATTACCTGGAAGAGTATTTATCCAAACTCATCAACCTGAGCATCCGTTACTGGAAAGTCTTATACACAAAGGATATAACACCCTAGCAATAGACTTAATGACTCAGAGACGCCAATATGAACTTCCACCATATCGACACTTGGCGGTGATTAGAGCTGAATCACAATGGGCAAAAACTGCTGAAACATTTTTACACCATGCTAGAGCCACGGCGCAAAAAATTTGTCCTGCCAGTGAGTCAATTACTTATCTTGGTCCATTGCCGGCAATGTTGGAGAAACGCGCAGGGCGTTATCGGTTTGTGTTACAAATTAATGTAACTCAAAGATCAATGCTACAAAATTTACTGACACAACTAAACCACGTTTTAGAGTCTTACAAAGGGTCAAAAAAAATTCGCTGGTCGGTTGATGTGGATCCACAAGAAATATGATCGGTGTAGACATAAAACGGATTGTCAACCGTACAATTTTTAGCTATACGCTGATATTTCCCCTACAATGTTGGCCGAAGCCTGAATAAGAAATTCTATGAGTCGTTCTACTAAAAAAAATGGTGCTGTTCGAAATAATAGGTCATCCTCTGCCACGGAGAAATCTTCTCGGCCAGCGTTCCTAGCTGGGTTAGTTATTGGTGCTCTGGTAACATACATTATGCCTTCAATGCTGACAACTGATCAAAAACCGAGCCAAGCGGCGGTTCAAGATATTGTTAAAAAAACAGATGAAGAAACTCTGAAATTTGACTTCTACACCCTTCTAAAAGATAACGAAATTTTAGTACCAGACGACCAGCAAACGAGTGAAGAAGCAAATCAGACAGATAGCTCTCACTACTTATT
The DNA here is from genome assembly GCA_003491845.1 of Porticoccaceae bacterium. GTDB lineage: Bacteria > Pseudomonadota > Gammaproteobacteria > Pseudomonadales > Porticoccaceae > HTCC2207. The sequence goes on from DNBN01000117.1 coordinate 4,611, forward strand.
ACAGGTTGCTTCATTTAAAAATGCTCAAGACGCTGAAAATTTAAAAGTTGAATTGTTATTACTTAATTTAACGGCAGACAGTGAGATTGTGACAAGTCAAAATGGCGATGTTTGGCATCGAGTAATTGTTGGACCTTTTGCCAATACCTCTAAAATGGCGTCAGCCCGGGCACGACTTGCACAAAATGATATGGATAGTTTATTGCTCAAGCGAAAGTTATAAAGTTATAAAGTTA
>DNBN01000117.1:5055-16884 GCA_003491845.1 Porticoccaceae bacterium
TATAAAGTTATAAAGTTATAAAGCTATAAAGTTATAAAGTTATCCAAATAAGATACGTACCTGAGTGTTTTTCTTGACAAGTTTTATTCTAGTATCGCCGTCAACCCCCAATTCCGTCTTCACCATGACCATACCTGTCCCAGAGTTCAGGTATGCTTTTAACCTTTTCTCAGTATAGTGTGGCTCGTGTGAGATTACTTTCTTGAGTTAAGTCTCTGCAAGTTGCCATGGATCGTTTCACAGACAAGGATGCGGCGGGCAATGTCACCGTAAGTGTCTATATGGACAAGAAATGACGCAGGGAGGCGTCGCTTTGTAAAGCGATGGCCTCCACTGCTGTCATTGCTAATAGATCTAATCAAATGACTATTATACTGATATCAACTGACACGGTATTACCCTTTAGAGTCCTTAAAATATCCAACCATACCCAACACTGATGGCAAGAGGGTCTAAGTCCACGGAAGCATCCACCAATTGCTCTAATCCTGCGTCAATGGAAACCTCTGTTGAAAGAGTATATTTTTTAATGTCTACATTGAGATAATGACGTTCACTAAAAACATAATCAAAGCCTGCATTTAACGCAAAACCGAAGCCATCCTCATAACTAATATCTAATGCATCACCAGGATCATGATCAAAGAAAAAGGTGTAGTTTATGCCGGCACCAACATAGGGTGAGAAACCAAGCCCACGGTTAAAATGATACTGCAGTGAAAGGGTTGGTGGCAAAACTTTGGTTGAACCAAGGTTCACGTCGCCATACTCGGTTTCTACCGCGGACACCTCATGTTTCGTGTACCCAAGTATTGTCTCAAGGGCAATGTTATCGGTTAAAAAATAACGTATATCTAATTCTGGAACTGTATCTGAACTGACTTTTGCCTCACCCCCAACAGAGGTTACTGACCTCTCACTTGGACCCAAAGTTAATACTTTTAGACCAACAAGCCAAGCACCTTGTTTTTTTATTACATTATCATCGGCACTGACCTGAATTGCCGATAATAGCCCTGTTACTGCACAGACTAACGACACCGATATATGCCTTGATATTGATTTCCTTCTCGAAAAATAATTATCCATGATTTCCTTTGATGTGCTTTTAAGTCAATCTAGGGCGCACATTTGAATGTTAGTTACCCAGCCCAAAAGAGAGCCAATCTATATATTTATAAGACCTCTGAGCTAAACCATTTGTAAGGTTTATCTCCAGCAACCCTAAAATAAAGCACCATGTTGACCATGTGAGTTAATAGTAAAGTAATGCCGATACCAATGGCCCATACAAGATCCTGATAGTACTTATGTGCACCCACAGCATAGAGCGCCGAGGCTATAAGTAATGTCCAAATTGACATAATTAAAAGTGCTTTTAATGTATTCATTATTTACCATCCATTTCGTTTTCATTTAAGTTAACACTAACTGTGATGTCAGATTTCGGCACTGACTGACAAGCAAGTATGTAACCCTGCTTTATTTCAGAAATATCCAAAACATAACCAAAATCCAGTTGCGGTTTAATTTTCCCATCAACAAGCCGGCATTTACATTTACCGCAACTACCGACTTTACATTTGAAGGGCCAGGGCACCCCAGCTCCTAAAGCTGAACTTAGCAGGGAGTCTCCACGCTCAACATTGAAGCTAATGTCACTTTCTGCAAGATTAACTGCAAAATTTGCAGGTGAGCGCCTAAAAAAATTCAGCATCGTCTATGACTCCTTTATATCGACAACAGCGGTTGGCTATAACAATCATTTACGAATCTATTAATATGCAAATTTCTGAGCGATCAATTTTTCTTCAGCTGATGCATATTTCTCGTCCCAATTTTCTAAATGTTTTTGCACATAGACCCTAAATAACGGTGGAATCAGTGTGATGACAAATAGTGAGAAATAGCCAATGCCATAGTTTGGACCTTCCACATCATCTAACTCCCAAAAATAAGTTTCACCCCTCACATGATGATCACATTGTCGACCAATTTCGATGAAAAACCAGCTGGTGAAAACCGAATCATTGTCCCAAGAATGGCGATGTTCGACAGGTCCGTCTTTACGAATGAGACCATAATGGCCCATAAAATTAAGCGCCTCTAAAAGAAAGTTGGCGATAACCCAAACCGAAAATAATGCAGCCACACCTACACCACCTCCAGCCCAAACAAAGAGTACAATAGAGGGTAAGCTGTACAGGTAACCAAGGATCCACCGATTATCAATATTTAAGGCAGAAGATCCGCGCTTACGGAGACGCTGCTGCTCCAAAATATAGGAAAATCGAGATTGCCCCATGTGTGAAAGCCATGCATGAGTATAGATATTACGTCCTCTAGGCGCTGTAGCAGGATCGTCTTCGTGACCAAGATCTAAGTGGTGGTTATAAACATGAGCATAGGTAAAATGAGCAGCACCACTGAGCGCCATAATAAGTCTCGAAACTAAGAAGCCCTCTTTCTTATTGTGCGACAACTCATGACCATAGATAATACCAAGACCTGCCCAGAGACCACTTGAAACTGTCGCACCGATGAGATTAAAGCCACTTATTCCTGCTTGGTAACTGAGCCCCAAAAAGCTATTAATCACTATAGGTGCATCCGCATTGTATTGAAAAATACGATAGGCTAAGACAACCTGTAGAGCGATAAAGACCGGCAACATCAAAAACATCACCGAATATTGTAACTTTTTAATTCCATAGGATTCACCGCTATCGTCAAAATCAGCCGCCAAGTGAATATTTTTGGTAAGGGTATCAATAAGGGTATTAAGTGCAAATAATCCAACTCCAACCCAAGCAAAAGAGCCACCAAAAAGAATACCTACAATAGCAATGAGGGACATAAATGGCACGATCAGGTATCGTGCATTGACATAAAATTTCATACTTTCTCCTAAGATTTAGAAATAATGAATCCTAGGAATTTAACTTCCGTTTTAGCACTTTATTTTGAATCGCGGCAATAGGACCAAATTACGATGGGCGAGATTATATAGAATAAAAGCGAATATAAAATATAAAATATATATCTAAAATGAATATGCTAAAAACTTTTCCTACTTTTACAAATAAGCGTCGTATTCTAAAAGTGTTACTCGGCTGTCAAATTCATGCTTCTCTTGTCGCTTACAGCGGGCATAGTTAGCCTGCAATTCTGATCCCAGCATCATCTTAACAAAGGCGGAATTTTCGAAAGAATCCAAAGCATCATTCCAAAAGTTTGGCAGAGATGGCGCTAGATCAGCGGCGTCACCAATAATGGCATTGGGCGCCTTCAAAGAGCGTTCAATGCCCCACAAAGCTCCAGCCAAGATAGTAGCCACAGTCAAATATGGATTTGCATCAGCGCCAGCAACACGATGTTCAATTCTCATAGCGCGATAATCACCTCCAGGAATACGAACTGCAGTGGTTCGATTTTCATAACCCCAATTTGGCGACAAGGGGGCATAGCATCCAGGTACCATGCGTCGGTAAGAATTAATATTTGGCGCAAAAATAGCCATGCTGTCGGCCATTGTGGCTAAACAACCAGCTACGGCATTATTAAGCAATTCACTTCCTTCAGAGGTGCCATTATCAAATACGTTTTTACCGTCTTTATCCAACAAGCTGAAGTGGATATGCATACCGTTACCGACCTGATCAGCAAAGGGTTTAGCCATAAAAGTAGCCAACTTATCATGCTGATGGGCAACACTTCGAATCGCTCGTTTAAGCATACTACCCTGATCACAGGCGCGTAATGCACAGTTTTGATGATAAAGGTTAATCTCAAATTGCGATGGTCCAAACTCTGCAATTAGCGTGTCTACGGGTAAATTTTGTGTCTTCGCGGCATCAATAATAGCGTCCATTAAGCCGGCACTGCCACGCATAGTATCAATTCCATAGGTCTGTCCTCCAATAGATGGACTTCCATCTATCGCGGTTTGCGTATGCCGAGGAATGCCAAACTTATCAGGATCAATCTGCAGTAAGTGGAACTCCATCTCACTAGCCACAACAGGAGTTAGCCCTAAAACCTTGAACCGACTCAGTATGTTTTGCAGAACAGCTCGACCGTCTCCCAAATATGGTTCGCCACTGCTTTCATCGGTCATCGAAACGATAACTTGGGCTGTGGGCTTATGGCCCCAAGGTACTCTGACCAATGTACTGGCATCAGGCACACAAATACCATCAGTATCACCTGTTGCTGAAATTAACTCCTCTTGATCTCGCCCCCAACAGTCCAGAGCGCAACTGCTTAAGGGCATTTTAAATCCACCCTCAAATAATTTATGTATTTTATCTCTGGGTAACCATTTGCCTCTCTGGGTACCATTTAGATCATGCAAAAGAACCTCAAACATCTCAATATCCGGATTATTCGATAAAAATTGGTCAAGCTGCAAAATTGGGGACATAAATAAAGATCTCTAAATTAAGTGTCAACGTCAGATTCTATAGTATCTGATAACGCTACGTTGTTCTGCAAGCCAATAACTACCCTTTGAGGGTATGCAAACCATTGGCTTACGACGTAATATTAACATTCGGCCATAGGAGAGACTTGTGCGTTTTAAAAAACCATTCTTTTTAACCATTGCGTTGATAGCTCTCGCTCAAGGGTGCGCCGATAACGAACTAACGTCAGTAGAAACACTGTTTGTGAACGGCGCAATTTACACAGCTAATCAGCAACAACAATTAGTTAGCTCATTAGGATTAAATAAGGATAAATTAACTTATCTAGGTGATGCTGAGGGTGCTAGGAACATTATCGATGAACATACTGAGATCATTGACCTTGAAGGCAAAATGATAATTCCTGGCTTACATGATGTGCACATTCATCTTCCAGGTATTGTGGAATCTAACAATTGTGATCTTGCTGGAAAACCTTATTCACTGGCCGACCTAGTTCCAAGACTCAAACAGTGTATCGCTCGACTCAATCTGCCTAAAGGTTCTTGGCTGGCCGTTGAACAATGGGGCTATGCTCAAGGCAATGAGCCTTCAGCGAACTTTCCGACTCTGCGTTCAGCACTTGATGCTGCATCACTAGAACATCCGATCATACTCTTGGGCGATGATGGCCATCACGGTGCTGTTAACAGTTTCGCCATGAACCTAGCCACGGATAAGAATGGCGTTAAGGTAGGCCTTAACACCGAGACATTAGCCAATGAATTCTCAGATATGAAGAGCTTGATCGGTGTTGATCGTCATGGCGAGCCCAGTGGCGTACTGAACGAAGATGCTCGAAAAATTGTCAATCTACCCAACTTATGGGGCTATCCAGAGGTAGACTTTGAAGTCTATCAAAAGATAGCGGTGCGTTTGGCCGCCTCAGGTATTACCTCAGCGATGGATGCCGCTCTGAGAATTCATGAAATCGATAATTTTGCAAAATGGGCTAAAAAACAGCCATTGACTTATCGACTCACCGCTGCATTTTATCCTGAATTTGAAGATTATCGACCGACACTAGATGCACCCATAGAAATATCAGCGCTTCTAGCTGACCTGAAGAGTACTCAAGAGCGACATAAGGAAATAAATAATTTTAAAATTGACACTGCAAAGGTTTTTGTCGATGGCGTTATAGAAGGCGACCCCTATGCCTATCCGCCAATGTTGCCAAATGCTGCTGTGCTTGATCACTATCGGCAACCTATATTCACCATAACGGACGATAATACTCTTGAGGTGATGGACTATGTGGACACTAACTCAAGAGCTTGCGTGACAGTTCAAGAAAAAGGAATAGCCAATCTAACCAGCATTTTTACTCAGAATTTCTATGCGGAAAATGGCTTTTTAGCTTCACAATGTATTCAGAGTAAAGGGGTTTTAGAAAAAGAATACAGTTTTATCAAAGGTTATACCAAGGCACTTTTTGAGGCAGGGGTTAATGTGCACAGTCACGCTATTGGTGATCGGGCAGTGCGTCTTGCACTGGACACCTTTGATGCGGCAAAACGTGCAAGTCCAAACTCAGAGGCAAATGTGTCTATAGCCCATGCACAATTGATTCATCCTGATGACATTAGCCGCATTGCTCAGTTAGAGGTTTTTATGGCTTTCACCTATTCTTGGATCGAACCTTTTGATGAATATCAGATGATGGTTTCACCTTTTATTGACAAAGTATTCAACGAAAATGATCTCTTTAACCCCGACGGTTACGTTTATCAAAACACCTACCCCACCGCATCAGTTAAAAAGGCTGGCGGGATATTAGTTTCAGGCAGTGATGCGCCGGTTGAAACTCGTGACCCAAGGCCTTTGTTAAATATTGAAAAAGCGGTCACACGAAAGAATGATGTTACCGGCAGAGTATACAACCCAGACGAGCGCCTCTCTGTTGCTGATGTCCTAGATGCCTACACCATAAACGGAGCCAAAATGCTAAATCAAGCAGAGATCACCGGGTCACTTGAATTGGGAAAAAAAGCCGACTTTGTTATTCTAAATCAAAACTTGTTAACGTTAGAGGCAGAGGGGAGAAGCGATGAAATATCAGACACTCAGATCCTATCAACCTGGTTTGATGGCAAAAAAATCTACTCTAAGCCTCAGCCCTAAAAACGCTGATCAATTATATAAGTAATCAGTCACAACAAGACCACAACGTTTAGCATCTGTGAATAACTATGATTTTTGTTGCTGGCAATATTGGACCTGATTACCAAATTCGGTAAAAATCGCTTTGGAAATAGAGTTAGATTCGAATAACCATTCTGGATGCCATTGCACGCCTAACATCCAGAGAGACGCTTGAGTGTCAGATTTCCACGACACCGCTTCGATTAATCCATCTTCAGCAATCGCTTCTATACAGAGTTGATCTGACAATACATCGATACCCTGACTATGTAGTGAATTAACACTACAACTAACCTGTCCAGTGAGTTTGTGCAACAACCCCCCGCTCACAAAATTAACTAAATGTGCTGTTGCATACTGATCATCTCGAGTAACAGCCTTGTCTTCTCGATGATCAATATAGCCCTCAATTTCATGTACTTTTGCATGAAGCGTTCCACCAAGCGCTACGTTTAACTCTTGAAAACCGCGACATACCGCCAGAATAGGAACAGACTGTGCGACGCACTCTTTGATCAATTGAAGTGTAAGGCTATCCCTCTGTGGGTCCTCCAATGTTCCTGTTTCATGAGCAGGACCATCAAAATGATGGGGTTGAATATTGGAAGGGCTACCAGTCAAAAATAAGCCGCTCAAACTAGAGACTATATTTTGCACACTGTAAATTTTATTCAAATCGCGTATATCTTTACCATCGCCAAAAGCAGGCAATAGCATTGGCATAACCTTAGCGCCATGAGCCAAAGCATTAATATATTTTTCTCCAGCACCATGAAATTGATGTGGTCCATTGCTGATGACATCGCAGGCTATTCCAACGATGGGTAAGGTATTGAACATACTCGATTAACCGTATCATTAAGTAACATTAGACCTAGTATTTAGATCCAAGGGTGAATAAGCAAGAGGTTTTTCCCACCCCTTTTGGGTGAATGACCTAAACCATCATTTGTGTTCAAATACCAAAAATGGGTTTGGTCACATCCTTACTCAATGTCTAACAGATCAGCAATAGTGAGAACAATCATGGGTACTGCTAAAACCACCACCGAATGGAAAGAACTAGATGCAAAACGGCACTTGCATCCATTTACCGATTTTAATGATTACCAAAAAAATCATGGCAGGATTATTGAACGAGCTGAGCATATTTATATCTACGATACCGATGGTAACCAAATGCTAGATGCCATGTCAGGGCTTTGGTGTTGTAGCTTAGGTTATAGCCAACCAGAAATTGCAGAAGCGGTGAGCGCTCAGTTTAAGCAGCTACCCTACTACAATAATTTTTTCCAATGTAGTAACACTCCGGCTGTAGAACTTGCGGACAAACTGGTTGAGATGACTCCAGAACAGTTTACCCACGTATTTTTTACTAACTCAGGCTCTGAAGCTAACGATACCAACATACGCTTAATTCGCCGTTACTGGGACATCAAAAAGCAACCTAAGAAACGCATTATTTTAGCTCGCACCAACGCTTATCACGGCAGCACAATCGCAGCTGCAAGTCTTGGAGGATTTGAATTTGTTCATAATCAATTTGAAACCCTCCCCTATGCGCAACATATCGCTGATCCCAACTGGTACAACAATGGCGGTGACTTGAGCCCCGAAGAATTTGGCTTGCATGCAGCTCGGGAACTAGAAAAACGTATTGATCAATTGGGAGAAGAAAATGTAGCGGCCTTTATTGCTGAACCTATTCAAGGCGCCGGTGGAGTTATCGTGCCACCCGAAAGTTACTGGCCTGAGGTTCGTCGCATACTAAATGAGCGTGACATTTTATTTGTTAGTGACGAAGTTATCTGTGGTTTTGGCCGCACAGGTAATATGTTTGGATGTGAAACCTATTCAATGGAACCTGATTTACTTACCTTCGCAAAAGCAGTGACCAATGGATTTCAACCTTTAGGTGGCGTCATGGTGAGTGAAAAAGTAGCTGATATTATCACTGCTGACGGAGGTGAATTTGGCCATGGTTTTACTTATTCTGGTCACCCTATTGCCTGTGCAGCTGCCCTGGCCACCTTAAATATTATGCAACGGGATAAATTTGTTGACCATGTGGCTAATGACATTGGGCCCTATTTGCAAGCTAAATGGGCCGGTCTTGCCGATCATCCTATTGTAGGCCATGTCCGTGGCGTTGGCATGCTTGGCTCTATAGAATTAGTACGTGACAAAGAAAGTCGTGAGCGTCTTGAATCGGATCAGAAATCGGGCGGAGTTTGTCGGGAATTTTGCGTTGCCAACGGGCTTATTATGCGTGCAGTGGGTGATTCCATGATAATCTCACCGCCGTTTGTCACATCACACCAAGAAATTGATTTGTTAATCGCAAGAGCAACCAAATCCTTAGACCAAACGGCTGACTATTACGCCCTCTAGGGTATCAACAACTAAAGACAGACATAAGATCGCAGATGCAATTACCTGTAATCTAGCAACTATCGCACTATATAGGACACTAACATGACAAATGATTGGGGTAAATTTAACTGGGAAGACCCATTCAACCTAGATGATCAGCTAAATGAAGAAGAGCGCCTAATAAGAGACTCAGCGGCAAGTTTTGCAGCCGAGAAATTAGCGCCAAGGGTGAAAATAGCCTACAGAGAAGAGTATACCGACCGTGAAATTTTTAACGAGATGGGCGAGCTTGGATTGTTGGGTTCCACCATAGATGGTTATGGATGTCCTGGTGTGAGTTATGTTAGCTATGGTCTTATTGCGCGTGAAGTAGAGCGTGTAGATTCTGGTTATCGATCTATGATGAGTGTTCAGTCTAGTCTGGTCATGTACCCTATTTATACCTATGGTACTGAGCAGCAAAAAAAGAAATATTTACCCAAACTGGCTACCGGTGAGTGGGTCGGTTGCTTTGGTCTGACAGAGCCCGACGCCGGCTCTGACCCTGGCGGCATGAAAACGCGCGCTAAAACAGTCGACGGCGGTTACCTCATCTCAGGTAGTAAAATGTGGATTAGTAACTCTCCGATTGCCGATGTCTTTATAGTGTGGGCAAAAACTGATGATGGTATTATCCGTGGTTTTATATTAGAAAAAAGTATGAAAGGCCTGTCAGCCCCTAAAATTGAAGGTAAGCTAGCTCTCAGAGCATCCATAACCGGTGAAATCGTAATGGATGAAGTATTTGTTAGTGAAGACCAATTAATGCCTAATGTCCATGGTCTTAAGGGACCCTTTGGTTGTTTAAATTCAGCACGCTATGGTATTAGCTGGGGTGTTCTGGGAGCTGCAGAACACTGCTGGCATTCTGCTCGGCAGTACACACTGGATCGAATTCAGTTTAATCGGCCCCTTGCAGCGAACCAACTGATTCAGTTTAAGTTGGCAACCATGCAAACTGATATTAGCCTTGGATTACAGGGCTCTCTTCGTGCAGGGCGTATGAAAGAGCAAGGAAATTTAGCACCAGAGTTGATTTCACTATTGAAAAGAAATAACTGCACAAAGGCATTAGAAATAGCGCGACTTGCAAGAGATATGCATGGTGGCAACGGTATTTCAGATGAATATCCAGTGATGCGACACATGCTCAATCTTGAAGTGGTTAACACCTACGAGGGAACAGCTGATGTTCACGCGCTGATCCTGGGTCGAGCACAAACTGGTATCCAAGCATTTAGTTAAGGGACATAGCATAGGAACTATTATGGCAGGGCCACTCAAAGGTTATCGTGTGCTTGACATGAGTCGCATTTTGGCCGGTCCTTGGGCCGGGCAGCTACTTGCTGACCTAGGTGCTGATGTCATTAAAATAGAGCGCCCAGGCAAAGGGGATGATACGCGTCACTGGGGGCCTCCCTATCTCAAAGATACCCAAGGCAAAGATACCCAAGATGCGGCTTACTTCTTTTGCGCAAACCGGGGTAAAAAGTCAGTTTGCGTTGACATCACTCAGACTGAAGGTCAAAAAATAATCCGTCAACTGATTGAGCAAACTGATGTATTGATTGAAAATTATAAGGTCGGCGGTCTTGCCAAATATGGACTGGATTATACATGTCTGAGTCAAATTAATCCTAAATTAGTCTACTGTTCTATCACCGGGTTTGGTCAGACCGGGCCCTATGCCCAGCGTCCGGGCTATGATTTTCTTATCCAAGGAATGGGTGGTTTGATGAGTGTTACTGGCGAACCTGACCATATGACAAATGGTAATACTGGTGGTCCTGTTAAAGTAGGGGTCGCGGTGACCGATATATTTACGGGCTTATATGCTGCCAATGCTATTCAAGCTGCGTTGCTTGAAAGACATCAGTCAGGGAAAGGACAATATATTGACCTTGCCCTACTCGACGTCCAAGCTGCAGTGTTAGCCAACCAAGCGAGCAATTATCTTATTGGCGGCCAAATCCCAGAACGTTTAGGTAATGCTCACCCTAACATCGTTCCCTACCAAGCCTTTGCGACCAAGGACAGCCACATTATTATAGCCGTTGGAAATGATGCTCAATTTCGGCGTTTTTGCGAAGTGCTGCAACAACCATTAATGGCAACAGACCCTCTTTACACAACGAATGCTCAGCGGGTAAAAAATCGTCGCCTATTAAGCGAGACTATTAGTCATTGCCTGAAGCAAAAAGAAAGTGCCTACTGGCTGCAGGCGTTTGAACAAAATGATGTACCTTGTGGACCTATCAACAGCATAGATCAAGTATTCGATAATCCTCAAATTGTCGCTCGAAATATGCTCACAAAAGGGTACCAAGCACGAAGCGGTGAAATTACCATGGTGGCTAACCCGATTAACTTTAGCCGCTCCAGCACCACGAGTACAACCATGCCTGAAATTCTCGGAGAATCAACCAACAGCGTGCTTACCAGTTATTTAGAATATTCAGAGGCTGACTTAGAAAAGCTTAGAAAAACTGCCATTATATAAGAGTTTAAAGTCACTAAAACGCTCGGTTACAGTCCATCCTTTTAACCTGCAAAACCGCCTACAGTATCATTACCAAAAAGCGTGTTCCTCTATACCGGCATAGCGATGGACCCGTATTATGAAAATAAGTTCAAAATTCAGCTTATTTTTTACTTTTTTTACGCCTTTCTGATTCATTTTTACATAATAAAGTGTACTATCGGCGTCTGGAGAAGTAAGTCCACGTGCAAAAGTGCTGCCTGAACAAAATGTTTGTGTTCTTAAGCAGGTGAGCTGCATTGATGAGGTTTACTTTTTTAAACAAAAATT
>DNBN01000117.1:17097-24836 GCA_003491845.1 Porticoccaceae bacterium
ATTTACTTTTTTAAACAAAAATTTGATTTGTTTGAAATCAAAATAGTATTAACTAGGTAATATTTCTTGGGAGAAATATATGTTTAATAAAAAAATCTCTACAGCATTTAAAAGCGCTGTAGGTCTTAGTGTCTTGGCAGGATCCTTAAGTATTGGATTTGCTCAAGCCCAAGACGAAGAAAGTAATTTAGAAGAAGTAGTAGTAACAGGATCGAGAATTACAAATCCAAATGTTGTTAGTTCTTCACAAATTGTAAGTATTTCTGGAGCTGACATTTCGTCTAAAGGTATTACTCGTGTGGAAGATTATCTTAATGATCTCCCGCAAGTTTCACCCGGCCAATCGATTACATCTTCAAATGGATCTAATGGTACTGCAACAGTTAACTTGCGTAACTTCGGCTGTGAAAGGACCTTGGTTCTATTAAACGGCAAGCGTATGGCGCCAGGCGTTGCAAACGGCGGCAACTGTGCTGATGTAAACACAATTCCTTCTTTGCTACTTAAAAACGTTGATGTTTTGACAGGTGGCGCATCGTCTCAGTACGGTTCTGACGCGATAGCTGGTGTTGTAAACTTCGTTTTGGATGATGAGTTTGAAGGCTTTGAAGCTCAGTACACTCACAGCTTCTACAGCCACGAGAACGACAACGGTACATTGCGAAGCCTTGTTGACTCTTATGGATACCAGACGGCACCAAAAAGCGTAACTACCGGTAAAACTAATAAGTTTGCCGTAGCTTTCGGTGGCAGCATCATGGATGGTCGTGGACATGTTACAGCCTATGCTGAGAAAACATCTACTGACCCAATATTACAGGGTGACTACGATTACTCTGCCTGTGCACTTTCAGGTGGTGTTGAGCGTTGTGGTGGATCATCTACTATTCCAAATGGCCGTTGGGCTGACTTTGGTGGCTATGGCGCACTTGGTTTTGTAAATGTTGACCCAACAGTTACTGGCGTAGATTTTAAAGTGATTGGTGATGAGTTTGTTCCTCGCGCCGGTCAAACTTTTAACTACAACCCAACTAACTTTATTCAACGCCCTGATGAGCGCCTAAACACAGGTTTCTTTGGCAAGTTCGAAATCAACGATCATGCTGAAGCCTATGCCAGCGTTCGCTCTATGAAAGCTGAGTCGAATGCTCAGATCGCTTTCTCTGGAACTTTTGGCAACATTGAATCTCTTCCATGTTATAACGCTCTTCTCTCTGCACAGCAGTTCAATGCTGCCTGTGGCGACTGGATTGGAATGGGTGGTGATCACGCTCCTGACTTCGCTACTGGCGCAGAAGCTCTTGCTTATATCTCAGGCCTGAACCTTGCAGTCGGCGATGGAAGCATTCTTGGTTACGAAGCACCTATTTACTCTTTGAAGCGTAACGTAGAAGGAACGCCTCGACAGGACATCTTGTCTAGAAGAACTGTCGTTGCTAACTTTGGTATCCGTGGTGACATCAATGACCAATGGTCATACGATGTTTACTATCAGCAAAGCGACGTTACTAATTCAAGCGAATATCGAAATGATCTTTCTGTTGTTGCTATCAACCGGGCTATGAACGTCATCAATGTAGATGGTGTAGCTACCTGTGTATCTGCAATTGACGGAACTGATCCTTCTTGTGTTCCTTACAATCTTTTCTCTGGCGGTTTAGAAGGTGACGGTGGTATCCAAGCTGTTATTGATGCTGGACAAGATCTGCAAAACTACGTAGCGAACGCTACCTACATCAATGGTGATGGCAAGCAAACAATTCTTTCTGGTTATGTTTCTGGTGAGACTGACTTTGCAATCCCTGGTGCTCCAAGTGGTGTATCTGTGGTTTTAGGCTTTGAGACAACTGACACAACTGCTGAAGATCGTCCTGATCTTCCAACTCGTACTGGTGATCGATCAGGTTCAGGTGGCGCTCAGTTACCAATATCTGGCGGATATGATGTTGATGAATATTTCTTAGAGCTTGGTATCCCTGTGACTGAAGGTTTAAGTATTGACGCTGGCTACCGTAGCTCTTCATACTCCACCGGCGCTGACACTGATGCATACAAATTAGGTGCTTTCTGGACTGTCAACGATTCGATTTCATTCAGAGCTGCAGCACAAAGCTCAACGCGTCACGCTAATATTAGTGAGCTATACACCACGCCAGGCTTTGGTCTAGTAGATTTGGATAATGATCCTTGTGCATCACCTCAGCAAGACGGCTCAGCAGCTACTGCTACAGCTGCTCAGTGTGCTGCTACTGGCCTTGCATCGAACCTATACGGTACTGATCTAAACTCTCCAGCTGACCAGTACAACACCTTAGGTGGCGGTAACCCTAATGTTCAGCCTGAAGAGTCTACGTCATTCACTGCTGGTGTTATTATTACTCCAGAAGCAGTTCCTGGCTTAACCGTTACTCTTGATCTGTTTGACATTACTGTTGAAGATGGCATCGATAGTGTTTCTGCAAGCACTGCGTTAGACAAGTGTGTTGAAACAGGTCTAGCTTCATACTGTGATCTGATCAATCGTAACCCAACCAACGGGTCACTCTGGCTCACTGGTGGCTATATCAGCACTGCATTGACTAACATTGGTGAAGAACAAACTCGTGGACTGGACGTAATCTTTGACTACTCTATGGACACATCTGTTGGTGAGCTTAGCCTACAAGGCGTAACTACTTATCTTGATACATTCCTACGTACTGAACTTCCAGGTGAAGATGCTGTAGAATGTGCTGGTAACTGGGGTGGTAGCTGTGGCAAGAATCCATTACCTGAGCTAAGCGGTAACTACAAGGCAACTATCTCTACTGCCTATGATACTGACGTTTCTCTTGGAATGCGTTACCTTGGTAGCACCACTGACCTTAACTCCAATTCAATTGACTTCGGTTCAAGAACTTATTTTGATCTGACAGCAATCTACAGCTACGATGAAAACATCACAGCGACCTTTGGTGTTAATAACCTAACTGACAAAGGTACTGGATATACTTCAGATGCCGGTACTGCGCCTGGTAACGGAAACACCTTACCTGGCTACTTCGACTCTTTAGGTCGTTACGTATACATGTCAATTGGTGTTAAGTACTAAGCTAAAAATACATGACTTTTTAATGTATTGATTAAGCCCCCCTTTTGGGGGGCTTTTTTTTGATACTTAAAAAAGTACAGGTCCACCTTATTCAGCTACATACCACGTAATAGTTGGTGTCCATAGGTTCTTGTCTTGGACTTCTTTACCTTAGCGTCTATTTATGACTAACAGCACCGATGGTTAGTCAAGCAAACCATGATCATAGGGACAATTGATTAAAATAACTCGCCAAAAAAAAGAAAACGACAGACACCCATTATCTAGATGAATCGCTCATTTTTGTCAACGTGCTAATAATTATTCCAAAAGATAGATCACACGATCGTTATGGTATTAATGCTGGGGAAAATCTGTCATACAGACCGAATAAGGTCCAAATTACTGACCCCAGGCCTCCGTATTTTACTCAAGCTCATAAGTAATTGTTAATTTAACGAGACAGCAAGCATTTGGGGAGGATGACGTGCGAAGACAAGGTACTTTATAAACATCTAGTTACAGAGGGCTACATGGATAGATCCATCTAAAATGCCACAAAAAAGCCCCCTGATGGGAGCTTTTTTATACACGTTTACCCATGCAATTTAGTGTAGTTCATAACTCTTACTAATCTCTAAGATTCTGATATTGCAAGAAAAATGGATAGTAAGACTTTTCAGCTCTTTTTACCCCTAAATTCCGTCACATTTTGACTGTTTTTAGTCCTGATTGATTTTCTTGTTATGACGTTTTTTATAACTCGTTTTAATTGGTTCATGAAAAACACAAAACTTGTAACTAATATAAATTGTCCAAATAGCAACATGAATAATTTTGACCAGTAATTAATTTCTTCGGTAAATATTGGATGCCAAAAGTAAATGAGTGATAAATTACCAGGTAACAAAAATATTCTTTGACCTGGTAATGGCCCATCAAAATAATCCCATAAATTCCAACTCAAAGAAAATATAACTAGCCCTATAATTGAAGCAGTTAAACCAAAGTAAATGGAAACTTTGAAAGACTTAGTTAGATTATTTGGTACAGGAAACATAAGAGATATCTACATAAGGGTTTTTTGATCATCAATCCAAGACTCAACTGACTCCTCTAAAATTTCTAATGGCATAGCCCCATTGAGTAAAATCATTTCATGAAATTCTCGAATGTCAAAATCATCAGCCAATCTCTCTTCAGCTAAACTGCGTAATCTTACGATGGAGAGCTGTCCGATTTTGTATGCCGTAGCCTGACCCGGCCATACTACATAGCGTTCTATTTCACGTACAACCTCAGCCTCAGTCATACCAGTCTTTGACAGCATATAATCAATGGCTTTCTCACGACTCCAACCCTTTGCATGCATTCCAGTATCAACAACTAAACGTACAGCCCTGAACATCTCCGCCTGGATTCTCCCCAAGTCCCCCAAGGGATCCTGTAAATATATTCCCATATCCTCAGCGGCAATTTTCTCAGAGTATAGTGCCCACCCCTCTGCAAATGCACTAAAAGGACTGACCTTACGCAAAAAAGGCACACCTGTTATCAGTTGGCTTGCTGATAGCTGGAAATGATGTCCGGGAGAGCCTTCGTGGATCATCAATGTAGGCAGTGTCCAGCGAGGGTTATCGTACGTATTTTTCTGGTTAATATAGAACCTTCCAGCCGACGAGCCATCAAGAGCAGGCGGCTGATAATAGCCTCCAGGAGCCGAGTCCTGTGAATACTCAGGTACCCGAACTATTTCTAAAGGTTGAGGTGGAATAGTAATGAAATAGTCTTCTATATTCGCCATCACCTGTGTGTTTACTTCATTTAAATAGGCGATTTGTTGACGTCGGCCCTCCTCAGTATTAGGAAAATTATGCTCTGGCATATCCATTAACTGGCGGACTCTGGATACAATACTACCCTCTGACATACCCTCGTTTACCAAAATCGTCTGCATATCGATTTCTATACGAGCAACCTCGTCTAGGCCAATTTGGTGAATTTTTTCTGCACTGAGCGTTGTAGAGTTGTTCGACCGTAACGCCACTTGATAGATTTTCTCACCTTGAGGAATTCGCCAGATCCCAGCATCATGATCGGTTAATGTTAACATTTCTTCGAAAAGTGCGATCATCTCCTGATATTTAGGCAGCACGCTTTGATCTACAAGGGTAACCGCTTGTTGAGTGAGTTCAGCTTTTCGCTGGTCGGACATTTCGTCTATCGTCTCAAGTTTAGACGACAAGGTTGTAATCAATGGATTAGCTATGGCTCCTCCCTCGTAAAATTTTCGCATTCCCAATAATGCTTTTTCAATAATAAAATCTGGTGGCATAACACCATTATCACGATCATCCATAACGCGGACTTTCACTTCAGAGATAACTCTAGAAAATTCTTTCAATCGGCCGAGATAGCGCTCAAAACTTTTCTCATCTTTTATGCTATGACGATCGGTGAGGAATTGCGGCAAATTGACCATTGGACCAGAAATTTGATTAACCAGATAGCCACCATGCTCAAATTCACCTTGACGAATAAGATCATCAAAAAACCAAGCAACTATTTTCCAGCTCAAAAGCTCTTGGCCCTCTAAACCCTTGGGGCCATAGTCATTTAGACCATCACGACTTTGCCGAAGAAAGTTTAGCGCGTTGCGAGTAGACACCTTGTCATAGCGATCTAATTTTCCACTGTGAAAATCCAATGGTGTATTGTCCACCAAGCCAAGTGAAGTGAGTAACTCTGGAGAACGCATCAACAATTGAATAGATACTTTGTTTACATAATTATTGATGCCCACAGGAGCAGCCCAAAACCAAAAATACCCTGCGAGAGATGCAAGAAATATCAAAGTCACCCCATATTTCATCAGTTGTTTGAATAATGTCACTTATTGTCTCCGTAGGTTATTTAGGTTATTGACCTTAAGACGCACACAATGCGCTTAATAGATGCATACACTACTGTTTTTAGTTTAATACATTGAATAGGTGAGCAGTACTATTCTGAATGTAAAGCCAACTTGGTATTAACTACCGTAAAAAATTGATCGACATCACCAGCGCAGGCTCGTAATTCTTGATCATCAATCAATAGTAGAGCCTTACCTTTACTAATTGCAATTACGCAAGGTGCCTGATCTTTAAATAATGAAAGCTGCACATTTAGTTCATCTAAATGCAGCTTTTTGAACGGTACTGGAAGTTGAGCACTTGCTGCTAAAAAAGCAGACTTCTCTTTTAAAGGTCCGTGACTGATGTCGCAGAGAGCACATTGGGCTGTGCCTCTGAGTTTACCAAATAGATAAGCCAGCTCACCAGCAATCGAGCCCTTAGCATTATAAATACCAATTAACTGATCGATCAAAGACCGCTCCCTTCCCTACTAAGTTTCGCAGAGCCAACTGTAATCAATTTGTTTTCAGTCCACCATAACTATATTAGGTACCGGGAAACCGTTGAAATCACAAGCGCAGGTAGTGCAGTAAGCGCCCATATTGGGCATAAATATAACATCGTCCACCTCGATGTTAGACGGTAATTCATGGTCGCCTAAAACATCGATAGAGTCACAGGTTGGTCCGGCTAAGGCCCAAGTAGCTACTGCACCAGTGCGTTGACTAACAATGGTAGAAGGAAATTTCTCGGCTACCTCCATTAATCCCCCATAAAAACCCGTATCTAGGAATAACCAGCGTTTCTGATCTCGTGTGGCCATGCCGATGATTTGGGTCAGAAGGCATCCTCCAGATCCTGCTAGAAAACGCCCAGGTTCTCCCATAACTTGAATTGATAAAGGTATAGTGTCTAACTCTTGATTGATAATTTCACCAATTTCTTCGATTGAAGGATCGGTTTCAGAGAATTGGACAGGATAACCACCACCAATATTAAGTAATTCTGGTGTCCAACCGTGGGCTTCCAAACTTTCAAAGGCTTGCTTTGCGGCGCGAATACCATCTACCCAATTGTTAATATTAATGCACTGGGATCCTACATGAAAGGTGATGCCATTAATCGGCATATTTAATTCCGCGGCCTTTTCAACAACAGCGGCAGCTCCTTTAGGGCTAGCACCAAATTTACCTGATAGCGGCCAGACCGAACCTTCATTACTGACATCAATGCGCAGATATAATTTTGCATCTGGCTTAATCGATGCAATTTTTTCCACCTCTTCTGGAGTATCGACAACATACCAGATTATTCCCGCTGCAGCGGCATGCTTTACCGAGGCCGGAGACTTAATTGGATTAGAGTAAAAAACGGTATCCATACTAACATTTAATAACTTCATTGCATCTATCTCAGCAATAGACGCTATTTCAAAGCAAGTGCCCTCTTCCTTAAAAATTCTCAACACATCTGGATGAGGATTTGCTTTTACGGCAAAATGAGGCCTAACTCTTGGCATAGAAGCGATAAATCGACGGGCATTGTCACGCAGTCGCGCTTCAGACATCAAGAGCATAGGATCAACATAGCCAGAGGTATGTGCAGAACAAGCCGCTACCTGATCTCGAATACTATCTTGCAACTTAATTCGCTCAATCTGATTGGCCGAAGAATTGCTCGGCGCTATAGCTAGACCCATTGATTAATCCTCATTGTATTTACCCAAGAGTTGTTATTTTAAGGAAAAAAACTGTCAATTTGTATTGATAAAC
>DNBN01000322.1:0-318 GCA_003491845.1 Porticoccaceae bacterium
TACTAGAGAAAGCGATGAATACCATAAACATTGGTAACCTTATCTCTACCGCTGGTGACTATCAGGTTTCAGTTAGAGCTTGGGATGAGGTAATGGACCACGCCTTCTCGGATAATAGCAACCCGAACCCATTAGATTTTGTGCGTCAAAATTTAGAGTCATTGGAGCAGACTATCACATGGAGTATCGTCCTAGATGACAACGATAACGATCAAATTATAAATATTCGCGACAATTGCATAGATATCCCTAACAATGACCAGTTAAATACTGACAATGATGAACAGGGTGATCTCTGCGACACCGATGATGATAACG
>DNBN01000322.1:360-14537 GCA_003491845.1 Porticoccaceae bacterium
ATGGTGATGGCATTGCGGATAGCGCCGACAATTGTCCCCTGATCAAAAACACAAACCAAACCAATACGGATGATGACAGCAAGGGTGATGCCTGCGACACCGACGATGATGACGACGCGTTGCTCGACGGCGCGGACAATTGTCCCCTGATTGCTAACGCTGGCCAAGCTAACAACGATGATGATGCGAGCGGCGATGCCTGCGACACCGATGATGATAACGATGGCGTCAATGATCATGAAGATTCATTTCCAAAAGATGCCTCTGAATATATAGACTCCGATGGCGATGGTGTAGGTGATAATAGTGATGTCTTTCCAGACGACAACTCAGAGTCAGTAGATACAGATGGAGATGGCCAAGGTAATAATGCCGATCCAGACGACGACGGCGATGGTATTACTGATGAACAGGAGCTACTTGATGGAACCGATCCGTTGAATCGATTCTCATGTATCAGCGGGTGCTTTAACTTTGACATTGATAGTAATGAGCAAACCCAAGCGCTCACAGATGGGATCATATTGATCCGCCACCTATTTGGACTATCTGGTGAGTCACTTGTCAAAGATGTCATCGCGCTGAACGCCGAGCGAAGATCTGCAAATGATATAATTCAATATCTCACAGACGCAGACTCCGAACTTGATATTGATGGTGACGGAAATGCAGATGCACTCACTGATGGTTTATTGCTATTACGATATCTATTTGGCATCCGCGGCGATGGTTTAATAACCGATGCTATAGCACCAGATGCACAAAGAAAAACCGCGCAGCAAATTGAAGAGTATATTGACTTGCGAAATCTAACCGAATAAAAAAGGATTAAAATACGTCTAAACGAAGACTATTTTTAGAAGTACTAACCCATTAAACTGAAACAGCATTTATCGAAAGCGAGACTCCAGCATGACTATTAAATTTGAACACCATTTGTCATTTAGCGCCGAAGAGGTATGGAAAATTCTTGGCACACCAGACCGGGTCGACTGGGTTCCTGGTGTAAAAAGTTGCTTATTTGATGGTGAAGTCAGATGTCTTGATCTTCCCGGTGCCGGTGCTATTAAAGAGCGTATTTTGCTCAGAGATAATAGTATTCGACGAATAGAGTACTCTTGTTTTGAGTCCCCAGGAGCACTGGTATCTCACCATGCTAGTATGCAAATCATTGAGTCTAAAAATGGTTGCACACTTCACTGGGAGGCTAATGTGGAACCCGTAGAGATCGAGAATTTTGTAAAACCCAGTATGCAAGGATCTTTGGAACAGCTAGAAAAAGTATTAAGTGACGAACGCAATAAAGCGCTAAACAGGTAGTCACCCATAGACGGCTCTAATCAGACTGCGTATATGAACTGTCTGGTCAGTCATAACGCATAGTTGGTAGTAAGAATTTGTATCAAAGAGACCGTTAATTGCCCTCTTGATACTCCTTAAATCAGTGAATACAGCGCTTTTGACAAATTGTTTGCAGTTTTATAAAGATCCACGGCCTGATGCTGCTGATTGTTGAAAAACGAAAATCCAAGCTTTTTATCCACATCACCAAAGGCAACTGCACCACCCACTCCGGTGTGGCCAAACATGCTCTTTTGCCGACCAATAGGTGTCAACGGCGCATTGACCATATGGCCTAAACCAAAGCGATAAGGCAGTCCAAATAAAACCATATCAGGTCCGCTTGAATGAACCTGCCGGAGTAAATCAATGGTCTTTACCTGAAGTACATCTATACCATCTCGACTACCGCCGGTGCTTAATATGCCATATAACGTAGCTAGAGAACTGGCCACCCCATGCCCATTTGCAGCAGGGACTTCGGCCATTCGCCACTCGTTGCTATTCACAAAACTGACATCTTCAAATAGGCTAGCATCAAAAGCGATAGCGTTGTGATTTTCAGTAGCAGCATGCTTTACATCTTTGAGCAACTGCGGTAGCAAGAAATTGGGAATATAACGCAGTAATGCAAGCTGTGCAAAAGATGGCAGAGAGTCTAACAACAAAGTATCTGCGCAACGTGACAAGTCTGATTCTGCTAATCCAATAGTAAAGTCAAGCCCTAAAGGAATAGCAATTTCCTCTTTGAAATAAGTGCCCACTGAGCGACCATCAATACGTCGAATAATCTCACCAACCAACCAACCGAAGGTAATTGCGTGATAGCCCTGAATACTACTTGGCTCCACAAATGGTGCTTGATGTGCCAATAAATCAGTAAATTTTTGCCAGTCTTGCCATTCATTTTGAGGGATATCATCCTGAAAGCCAAACATGCCTGCTCGATGGCACATCAAGTCTAAAATGGTGGTATTTTCTTTCCCATTACAACCATACTCTGGCCAGTAAAACGATACTTTTTGGTTGATGTCTAGCCGACCTTGTTCTATTAACTGAGCAGCACAAATAGCAGTTATACCTTTGGTTACTGACCATACGTTAACGAGCGTGTCTTGTTGCCACAACTGCGTCCGTTTGGCATCTTTATAACCGCCCCACAAATCTACAACCAGCTTACCTTCGTACTCGATCGCAACAGAGGCGCCAACCTCAAACTGTGATTCAATAGAATGCCTAAAGACTGCCTCGATTTTACTGAAACAGGGATCACAAAAACCAGACACCACATGGCTAACCATAGTTAAAAATCCTTAATTGATTATTGCAACCAGATAATTTCCCCGGGTACTGGGGCTATAAAAAAATCATCTGCCAACTGTTGTTCTAGCAACACTTCAGCCAATTTTTCACGAGGCTCTGTTATCGGCTCATCAGTTAAAATAAATGTACCCCAGTGCATCCCAAACGATTTTGGCGCTTGCAAGTCCAAAGCAATTTGGACAGCCTCAACAGGATCAACATGTTGATTTTTCATAAACCATCTAGGGCTATAGGCTCCTATAGGAATAAAAGCAAAATCAGGCACTCCAAGGCGTTCTCTAGTTTCAACAAAATCCTTTGAATAACCTGTGTCTCCAGCATGATAAAGTGCCAATGTTGGATGCTTCATGAACCACCCACCCCACCAACTGTTATTGCGGCCACTCAGCGCGCGCGCAGACCAGTGCTGCACCGGCGTAAAAGTAAAATCAGTTTCACTAACACGCAGGTTCTGCCACCATCGAAGTTCGGTGACATTCCTCAGGCCCGCCCTTTCTAATAAGGCTTTATCACCCTGTGGCACTAAAATTGTCAAATCAGGATTAAATTCTTGCAGCGCAACAAGACTGGGTATGTCTAAATGATCATAATGATTATGGCTAATCACTACCACATCAATTTGAGGCAATTCCACTAGTGGTATCGATGGCGGAATAAGTCGCTTTGGACCTGCCCAACCAACTGGTGACGCACGCTGAGAAAAAATTGGATCGGTGATAATTGTCAGGTCACCATTATTTATCAGGTAAGTAGCATGTCCAATCCAAACTGAATAATGACTTGCCTTGGCAGCTAGGTCACGCCATTGATCAGAAAGTTCGATAGCCTCCGGCTGGGGCGGTGAATCTTTAGTCCAACGCCACTTTATGAACTCTTTAAAGCTCTTTGGTGACGCCATTGGGTCTGAATTATTAAAGTTTTCTGTCACACTACAAGACTGTGCATTAAACGCAAAAAAAACCATCGCTGCTACAATGATGATGTGTTTTTTAGAAAAAAGCACGGCCCTTCCTCCCTTATATTTAGTATTAAAAAGACTAAGATCCTGAAAGATCTAGAGTTTTAACATGCACTCTTGTCATGTTTTTATCACCTCCGGTCCAGGCCATAACGGCCACATTGCCCTCCAGAGCTAGTTGCGGCAGTCCAACTTGATGTAAAAGATCCACATCAGTAACCCTATTTATTGGGCCAAGACCTCCTTGGTGATCAATGTAGCGTAAGTTCAACCCACCAGAATCCCCTCCGTCAGACGTGACCCAGCTGACTAAAAATCCTCGGTCATTATCCGCGGCAAGCCCTATTTGACCCATTACATGCGTACCTTGATCTATAATAATCGGAGATTTAAACTGAACTGTATCCTCATTTGAAAGGGCAAACTTGATCTCACCAAAACCTTTCGCTTCAGTGTACCACGCTACTCCTATAGTTTTATTACTTGATGCAACGGACGGTCCATTTACTGGGCAACCGGCGATTTGCCAATCATCCTGAGCAACCCTTTGTGATTGACTCCAGCGACCAGAATCTAATAATGAAAAGTGGATATCTCTGATCTCATTTTTAGTACGATTACGAAATACTGCAACGGCACCTAAGTGGGTTTGAGCAATATCTGTTTGACAACAGTCGCACACCAATCCGTCGATCACTTGCTCCTTGTAAAGAGAACCATTGTCGTGGATTTTGATTGACCGCAGCGTCATACCGCCTACATTATTTGGCATTGATGCAGATGGATCAGGTAAATGTCCATGCCCTGCGACCATTTCTCGGCCATCTAACCACACAGCGCCAATATCTTCACCTTCAACAAAAAAACTAACGAAGCCATGCTCGCTTTGAGTTCCATCGGTGTGAGGTCTAAACGGCTCATTCCAAGTGACTCCATCATCTGTTGATAGGCTCATCCACACATCATAGGCAAATACTTTAGTATCTGTCATCACCAACCAATGAGCGGCCCACAAAGTGTCTGTAAGCTGCACAACAGAGGGGAAATCTGCACGATTAACCAGCCAATCATTACCTTTAGCAACAGTTATCACTGCACCCCATTGACTATTTTGCCGACGTGTAAATTGCAGAGCTACTTGATCGCTGTCGGTTTTCATCCAACTTAATATTGCATGGCCGTTACGATCAAGACTGAGATTAGGATATACCGAGTTATCCCCTGCAGGGAAACTCACACTAAGATCAAAATGATTATCCAAAACATCATCGGAACAAGCAGATAGGACTAATGACAGAGTGACCATAAAAACAGCATTAAGACATCTGCAATAAATACTGATCATAAGTTTAGTACCCAAGTTACGTTAAATAGTAAGCACATAGACAATGTCAGACTCTCGTCAACCCCGAATCAAAGGCCGAGTCAAACAGGTGGGTCCGCCCTCACCTTTTCGGCTGATATCTAATCCTTGGTAAGTATAAACCTGACATCCCTGCTGCTCTAAAACTAATTTAACTCCAGGTAGATTGGCCAGCATAATAACTCGACGAGGGCTAATCGCGAGTACATTACACCCCATCGTCAAGTACTCGTCTTCAGGCACTTCAACACAATCTATTCCAAGATTAGACAACCATTCAACAAACGCATCTGGCATAAAAGGACGATAAATCAGCACTAAATCTTTATCTATCGGCGATATAATTGACATCAGATGTAATACATCATCGGGATGATCAGGATCAGGCAGTGGCACTACATGTAAATCTACACCAGCCCCCAGAATCGCACGAAGTTGGTTAATCCCTTCCTGATTGGTACGCGGACCCAGGCCCACCGCGGCATGATGCTCATCTATCCAAATAAAGTCTCCGCCTTCAAGAGTGCCAGGGGAGACAATTCGCCCAGCTACAGTATGCCCGTAGGACTCATAGGTAGACATGTTTATAGTGGCTTCTGGGGTTCTTGTAGAGCGTCCCATATTACAAACAATAATACCCTTAGGACAGATCAGCGTACTGTCCCTGGGATAAATACTATCTAGGGTAAGGTTATCTGAGGCAGGAAGATCAATGATATCTGCTCCGGTTTGCTTGAGTAGCTGACGAAAGCTATCAAATTCTGCATTGGCATGATTAATATATGGCATTGCGTGAAACCGCAAATTTTTCCATTCCTTATCCAACTTTTCTTGACTGACAAATGCATTTTTCGAATCCCTAATAGCAATTTGCAACAAGGGTGAATATTCATTGTATTGGTTCATATCTCTAACCTTTATAATCGATTCTAACCAAGGCATAAAACGGCATGCCAATCATGATAAGCATAAATGAGTAGAATACAATCTCAGCCCCTGCTCCCCAAATAGCGAAAAAGGAATACAAAAATGCAGCTATCGATAAAACTATAGCGCGCGTTCGCTCAGGACCTGGCTGATCACCCTTTAAAAAATAAAATTCGGCCACAGCAGAAAAAGCATAAGCCATCAAAGTGGACAAGGTAGATAACATTGCCATAAACGTAAATGCTGCCACTAGACCCTTGGTATAATTTAATAACAACAGTAGCGAAATAAAGCTGCCAGATACTAAAAACGAAAACACCGGAGTACCCGTCTTACTCAATCGTAAAAATGCAGTAGGCAACAAATGGTCTTTGGCGGCAGCCAGCGGCACTTGCCCCGCTGTTAATGTATTGGCATTGAGCGAACCCAATGTCGATATCAATGCTCCAACAGTTATGATGGCGCCCCCTACTGGACCCATAACTTTATTTGCTGCCAGCGCAAAGGGCGCTGCAGAATTTTTGAGTTCATCTGCAGGTACAACCAGAGCGATGGCAATGCTGACTAAAATGTAAATAGCCAGTACCGTAAGCACTGAAGCAATAAGAATTTTGGGAATCATAGTCTCTGGATTATCCACGTTGTCCGCAGGCACTGTTGCAGTCTCAATACCAACGAATGACCACATCACCAAAGTGGTAACCGTCGCAAGGAGTGCAATCGGATGCATTTGAGCTGGATTTATGGGAGGCAGGTTTTCTAGCTGCATATTGGCAAAACCTAGCACTATTATAAATAGTAAAGGAAGTATTTTCAAAAGCGTCGTTACCACCTGAAAAATGCCGCTGGTGGACACACTGCGAACATTAATAGCAATGACAGTCCAAACTAGCAACAAAGCAACAACCAAACTTGTCATGGACGATTGTGTCACTGCAGGAACCAAGACACCAAGATAACCGACAAAAGCAATAGCAATACCTGAAACCGCTGCAATACACGCAATCCAGTACGTCCATGCTATCAAAAATCCAGCAAAATCTCCTAACCCCGCTTGAACATAAGCATAAGGCCCCCCGGACTTAGGAATTCGCTTCACCAGCCGCGACAAAGACAGAGCTACCAACAAGGTACCCATACCCGCGGTTAACCAACCTACTAGACCTAACAAACCATAAGGTGCTAGCAGCGTCGGCATCATGAATACACCCGACCCGATGGCACAGCCCACTGCAATTGACCAACCACGCCAAAAACCAATCTCTTTTCCACTGTTCTCACTTGCAGCTATATTCATCGTCGAGCCATCCTTTTTTGCTACCCTATCATGCCCCACAAAAAAGGGTGAAACACCTTTTAATTTTTTACCCTCTAGACAGTAGTAACAAGGCCAATTTTTTTGGCATTCACCATTAGACGAAAACAATAGCTTTCACTCTTCGTCCCCTTGACTAAAATTATCCTCTTATCTTGGCCTTTGTTTAACTTATCAACCAGCGTACTGTTGATTATCTAGGTTAGATGTAACTAACATTTTAAAATTTTTACCGATCGATTTCGTTTATTAGAACTCTCAAAACTATTGTTAAATAAAGCAGGTTTTTTTGTAGGCATATGGAGCAGTTTCAAGAACCAGGATCAGGATCAGGACGATGACAAAAGCATCAGTTATACATCCATTCTTAAAAAATGGGACACCTACTGGCGACTGTTTGCCGAATACCAAGAATACGATTTAATGAGACTATTACAGAATTAATGAGAGTATTAAGCGGTTACAGCTGATCTATTGCGATAAAGCCTGTTTCGTCGTAACACATGAACCTATTTTAATAATAGTATAGAGCGTAGTGGTTTGATAAAAAATGGTTGTTGTTAAGCTCACCGGCGTTGCAGCACGATTTGGTCTCTATGAGAGTTTTAGGCATTTTAGGTGCTTTAGGCGTTATAAAAAGTATAGCAAAGATGTGATCACTACGGAAAATACGACCATTTTAGTTTCCCACACAATTCACAATATAACATTTTAGGAACTCATTTCTTTTCGTGCTTTTCAATTCTTTTAAACAACAGCCAAACTTAACCACAAAACCAAAGTATAGCTGAAAGATTTACATCAGGTTTTATTGCTATTTGTCGTCAAATGCTTTAGTTTCAAATCGTCTGTGAAAAATCAAGTAAAAAAAACGGCAATTTGCTAAATAATTAATTCAGGGGTTTAAAATGAAGAAATCACTTCTCAGAAGTAGCTTGGCATTTGCCATAGCTGCAACTTCAGGAGCAGTCTTATCAGCTGAGCTTGAAGAAATCATCGTAACAGCACAAAAACGCGCAGAGAGCTTGCAAGACGTTCCAATATCGCTCACTGCTTTGAGCGGCTCTAAAATCGAGGATGCTGGCATACACAGCTTTCATGATCTCGGATCTTTTGTTCCCAATTTGGGTGTCTCAGAAAACGCAGTGAATAGCATCATTTCTATGCGTGGCATTGGTGTCGGAGCCAATCAATCATTTGAACAGTCAGTGGGTATCTATGTTGATGGAATCCATTACGGAAAAAGCCGTCAAGTTCGAACTGGTTTATTTGACCTAGCACAGGTAGAAGTTTTGCGGGGCCCCCAAGGGATCTTGTTTGGTAAAAACACCCTTGCTGGTGCAATCAACGTAACTTCTGCATCTGCTAATGTAGGGGATGCAATGAGTGGAAAAATTAACTATAGCCGTGAGAGTCTTGATGGGCAGATAGTTGATGCAAATATTAGCGGATCCGTCTCAGATACATTGGCTTTACGTTTTGCGGTAAGAGATCGCCAAGCAGATGGTTTCTTAGATAATAGTTTTGGGGCTACTAACATTACAGATATGCCTACAACCGATGAGCAGTTGTGGCGACTTTCTGCGACCTGGGAGCCGACAGATAGCCTCAGTGTAAAGTTCAAACATGAACGCAGCGATTATGTACGTTTGGGGTCAACTGCAGTAGTAACAACACTGCAACCTTTGGAGAATATTGCAGCTTCTAATGCACTGATGTATGCAGTAATGGGTACCTTCTTTCCTACCACTGGCATAAATGCAGCCGCCGGGGATACTAGTGACGCATACAGAGACGCAATTTCAGTTGGAGGTTTAGCCTTATCACAGTCACTGGGCCGTGATGCTGGAAGGTTGGATGAAAAACCTGAGGGTACCGATACCCAAACTGCCGGTACTTCACTTAATCTCCAGTGGGAAATGGACAACGGTTATACCTTTACCTCAGTGACAGGCAATTCAGGTTATGAATATGAAGACGGTATTGATGCTGACTTCTTACCTGTTAAATTTATTGGTAGAAGTGACATTTCTGAGTATAGCCAAACGAGTCAAGAATTTAGATTGGCATCTCCAGTAGATCAAACGTTTTCGTTTATCACCGGCGCCTATTGGCAGACTCAAGATCAAGAAATTGATCGTCTCGTTGCAATTGACGGTACATTGGGGCAGCCAGGATTTATGACAGCAGTTGTAGGATGTCGCTCTTTCCTCAACATTCCCGGTGGCGGCTGTATTGATGGCGTAACGTCTTTTGATCAAGTCGGTCGTGTCTCTAACTGGAGACAAGAGACGGATGCTTGGGCTGTATTCTTTCAAGGTACTTATGAGATCTCTGACAAACTAAGCCTGACGGCCGGTGTGCGCTATACTGAAGAAGAAAAGACTGTGCACGCACAAACAGATTTATCAATAAGCAACACTGGACTCGCCACTCCTTCGGCTAACCCGTATGCCGCTGCAATTCAAGCCGCTAGTTTTGGGTCTTGGGCACACGTATTTGACGAGGATCGTAAGACTGACCAGTTAATGCCTGCTGTAAATCTCCAATGGCAACAGTCTGATGATAGTAAATTTTATATCAGCTACTCAGAAGGTTTTAAAAGCGGTGGCTTTAATGCTGTAGACGACCAAAATCCAGCATTTCTTGCTGATGGAACTGTATTGAGGACAACTCCTGGACCTGGTTTTGAGTATGACGATGAAACCGCAAGCTCCGTAGAGATTGGTGGAAAACATATGCTGATGGATGGTGCTATGAGCTTCAACTGGGCTTACTTTGATAGTGAGTATCTTGATCAGCAGGTTTCGACCTTCGTCGGTCTTGGATTTGTTGTTGCCAACGCTGCATCTTCAAATGTGAGTGGAATTGAAGCAGAAATAAAGTATCAGGCAAATGATAACCTAACCTTGGGTCTAAATATTGCTCGGCTTAATGGCAGCTATGCTGACTTTGATGCCGCAGGCTGTACTGCAAATCAAGCCTCTGCACTTTTAGGCGTTCTCAATGCAGGCACAGGTACTTCGGCCCTAGGCTGCGATGCCAAGTTTAACGCTGCAGGACAACAAACTGGTTCCGCACAGGATATTTCTGGTGGACAGCAAGGTGCAGATTACAGTGGATCTCTAACCGCTGACTACACAGCTCCTCTTAGCGATGGCATAGCTTGGTTCTTAAGCGGTGATATGAACTTCACTGATAACTTCTTTATGACAGGTGATCTTGATCCAATTGATGTGCAAGAAGCATTCAAAAAGGTAAATATCAGAATGGGTTTGCGCGGTGATAACTGGGACCTGATGGTTTATGGTAAGAACATAACCGATGAGATTACCGCACAGGGTGCATTTGATGTACCTTTGGCGTCTGGTTCCCATGCGCGTTATATGGATCCCGGTGCTATCTATGGTGTTCGTTTAGGTTATGATTTCTAATCAAGCGCCTTAACACTGTAATAAAAAAGGACGGGCTTGCCCGTCCTTTTTATTTGTACCGCAAAATATTAGCTTAATGCATTGTTCTCATCATACCTAATAGCATACCTAGTAAAACTAAATTACTCAGCACGAATGATAAACCACGAGCCATAGTATTTTGAGAAAAGAGATGTATTCCAGTGTGGATAATACGCAATAACAGATAGCCCCAAGAAAGCATAATTAGCGTCTGATCTTGAAGTCCTTGAATGAAACAAAAAATTGTCATCACATAATACAAAACTGGCATTTCAAACAAATTTTGTATGCTATTTTTTATAATTTTTATGTTATCCGGTGCGGTTGCATATGGCATTAACGGAATACCTTTTGCCCACACTTGATCTGGCCGACCGATTTTGATCGTCGCAAACATGTGGATAAACATTACCATAAAAGTAACTAGCATTAAAAAATACGCTGGAACTAAAAAGTTTGCAAACATAACATCACTCCATAAATTGGGATTAACTCACTTAAAGATTGTACAACTACGGTCTCTTTTAATCTTAACTGCGCAGACGCTGCGGCAGCGAATATAACAGGGTGAGCTATAAAAAGCGCTTTATTTTAAATCTGACAAAAAACTAGAAGTTAGGTAGCCACGTCAGTAAAAATAAGTTAACAATATATAAAATCAGGATTTTTAGGAATTTATTATGTCCGCTTTTGTGACTACTATGTCATCTTATGACAGTGCGAGTCTTTTAATCTACGCTATGATATGAACTGGATTTTAAAAAATCAGATAAAACCAGTATGGGTAAAATAGTTTCCATCTTGAAAGACCATAGTCGTATTTATGCGTCCATAGTCGCCTTAACCCTTGTTTTTGCAGGATCAAATTCGGAAATAAATTGGCCTAACCACCCATCAGATACCTTGGTCCTAGTCAATCAAAAGCCAATTACCCAGACTGCTGTGCAACACGCCCGGCAACAACTCATTAGCCAAATCGGACAGGCTGCCACGGCAATTCAAGACAGCCTGATTATCGAACGATTAATAGATGATGAACTACTTTTGCAGCGCGCAGAGAACCTTGACCTATTAAATGCAGATCCTGGGATTCGCAAACTACTCGCCCGCGCAGCCATCCAAGAAATTATCAAAGACTCTATCTCTGAGACTGTCAGTGAATCTCAGCTTCGCGCCTTTTACCTGGAACATCAAGACACCTTTCAAGAACCAAAGCTAGTCAAGCTTGAAGTAGCAAAACTCAGTGACATGTCCTTAGCAAAAAAAGTTATACAAGACACCAAAGACACTAGCTCTCTAAACAGTGCTGTTTTGCTCAATAATGTTGAAATGGTGGCAATACCTCAGTCAGCATTGCCCGCACACATGTTAAGACGCTATTTAGGGCCAAGCTTAGCAACAATAGCGCAGTCCATGGAAAACAACCAAATATCAGATCCTATTGTTCTACACCAAGCTATATATCTTGTCCAAATATTATCGACTCAACCAGCAACACCAATTCCTTTTGATCAGGCCAAACCCGCTGTAATCAGAGAGTTTCGACGAAAAAATAGAGATATTGCCTTGCTCACGGCACTGAAAGCCCTGCGCGAAAAAAGTTCTATGGATATCAATATAACATTAGTTCACACACTAATCATTTGAGAGTAGACAACAGTGTTCTTAACTTCCCAAAAAGACACAAACCACCGAGGACTCATCTTGTTGGGAAGTGGCGCTCTGCTCGGTATTTTTCTCGCCCTCATCACACCTTATTGGACTTCATTCCAAGACCAAGATGTAATAGCATCAGTTAATAATAGTCTCATTGATCAACGGCAATATCATCAAGCGCTGTTATTATTTAGCCAAGAAAAGCGCCAGATGGTGACCGATAAAGACCGCCTGCTAGTACTAAACAAGCTGATTGAAGAAGAGCTACTAGTGCAGTATGCCATTTCTATAGGTGCTTTACGAAAGGACCCTATTATACGACAGCGCACCCTACAAACACTCTTGGATACACTTCAAAATCAATCCTTTAATGGCACCCAAACAGTCCAAAACGCTACTCTTAAGGACTACATCAGTCAATTGCGAGAAAATGCAACCATCACCCGACTCCGCTTGGCTGCGTACGCTGACCCATCAAATATTGAAAAGCCATGATCATCAGATCAATTAATATTGTGCTGAGCATCATCAGTCTACTGCTTTTCACTTCGTTTGCCGATGCACACAATCGCAGTCAGTCATTTTCAGATTGGACCCTCACTAAAGACAATATTGAGGTTGTTTTTACCGCTAAGTCCAGAGAAATAACCCGACTAAAAGGTACCTATAAGGCTCCGCTAGATTCCATCTACCAAGACCACCTAACAAAAACTGTAAAAGTAGCTCAAGGTCAGATTAACTGTCCAAATACGGTCCCAGCTACCTCTTTACCATCACATTCTGGTACTCTGCGAATTAGTCTAGAATTTCACTGTGACCCGCGACTAGGCGACATAAGTATTCACCTTAATAATTTTTATCAGGTGGCGACCAGCCATGTTCATTATGCCAATATTAAAATTGACGGCCAACAATCTTACCAACACCTATTCACCTCTAGACATCGTCAACATAGTATTAACACTAGCTCAGAAGCCCAACCTGATGGGCTAAGTACTCTTAGGCAATATGTAGCACTGGGTATTGAGCATATCTTTGGCGGTATAGACCACATTGCATTCTTAATTGCAATGTTACTGCTAATCAGAGGATTAAAAGAGTTAGCCTGGATGATCACTGGCTTCACTGTTGGCCATAGTCTTACGCTAGGAATGGCTACACTGGGCTGGATCATGCCAGATCTTGTGTTCATAGAAGCTGCCATCGGTTTTACCATTGCCGCTGTGGCTGCTGAAAATGTCGCCATAACCACCGGGCGCTATCAGCAAATTGCTCTTATCTCAGTCATAGGGCTATTACTTATAATGCTTATCAAACTTATATGGGGCATTGGGCTGGCGCCTATCAGTATTTTTGGGCTCATTCTTTTTACTTTGGCTTATCTTTGGAAATCTCCAAATACCCAAGAGAGCCCGCCACTCAAATATCTAATGATCATTGCCTTTGGTTTAATTCATGGTTTTGGCTTTGCCGGGGCTCTAACTGACACGGGACTATTAAGTAAAGACATAGTATGGGCTCTACTTGGCTTTAATCTGGGAATTGAGATAGGTCAGATCTTTATTGTTACCACTGTATGGCTATTATTTCAGTGGTTATTGATAAAGCAGCATGCGCAAGCTATCAGGCTTATTGTTGATATTTTGTCAGCATTACTTTGCGCTCTCGGATTGTATTGGTTTACCACCCGAAGTTACGGCATTATTTAAACAAAAAAGTGGGGTTTAGTATGTTCAAGACATTTTCTATGGTATCTGCAGTTGTAGGTCTAACTGGTATCCTTGTTTTCACAAACCATGCACCGGAGGCCGTATATCAACTGTTTCCAGGCTATTTTTC
>DNBN01000274.1:0-284 GCA_003491845.1 Porticoccaceae bacterium
CCCGTCTCATCCCATGAGATATCAGAGAGATGTACCAGACCGTCGATACCACCGTTGAGTCCTATGAAAATACCAAAGTCAGTGATGGATTTGATGCTTCCTGAGACCTTATCGCCCTTGGCTTTCGTCGCTGCAAAGTCGTCCCACGGATTGGTGAAGCATTGCTTGATACCGAGAGAGATACGTCGACGCTCCTCATCAATATCAAGAACCATAACCTCAACTTCCTGGCCAAGGTCAACGATCTTCGAAGGATGAACATTTTTGTTAGTCCAATCCATTTC
>DNBN01000274.1:553-17934 GCA_003491845.1 Porticoccaceae bacterium
TTAGTCCAATCCATTTCAGAGACATGCACCAAACCCTCTACGCCATCTTCCAACTCGGCAAAACAACCGTAATCAGTGAGGTTAGTAATCGTAGCTTTAACACGGGCTCCCTCAGGATAGCGTCCTTTGATGTCACCCCAGGGGTCTTCGCCCATTTGCTTCATTCCTAGCGATACGCGATTTCTTTCGCGATCGAATTTAAGCACCTTAACATCGATTTCATCCCCTACATTGATCATCTCAGACGGATGCTTGATACGCTTCCAAGACATATCCGTGATATGCAGAAGACCGTCTATACCGCCCAAATCAACAAATGCACCATAGTCAGTAAGATTTTTGATCACACCCTTGAGCGAAGCGCCCTCTTCAAGGTTAGCCAGCAGCTCATCGCGTTCTGCGGAGTTTGCACTCTCCATGACAGCACGACGACTGACCACAACATTGTTACGCTTGGCGTCGAGTTTGATAACTTTAAACTCTAAATCAATGTTTTCTAGATGGGTAATTTCACGTAGGGGTCGAACATCGACCAATGAACCAGGCAAAAACGCACGCAAACCGCGGACATCTACTGTAAAGCCACCTTTGACCTTACCGCTGATCACACCGATAACCACTTCGTCTGCCTTATGTGCCGCCTCGAGTTCAATCCATGATTCAGCTCGCCGCGCTTTCTCACGCGATAACTTAGTTGCGCCAAATCCGTCTTCAACAGCCTCAAGAGCAACCTGCACCTCATCGCCAATAGCGACTTCAATCTCGCCCTTGTCATTGTAAAATTGGTCTATGGAAATAACGCCCTCAGATTTTAATCCGGCGTGCACAGTCACCCAATCTTTGTCGATATCAATAATTACCCCAGTAATAATAGCGCCGGGATTCATCTCAACAGTTTTGAGACTCTCTTCAAATAATTCTTGGAAATTTTCAGTCATGAAAGGTACCTAGGGTATGACAGAGACTCTGATATTTAATCACCAGTTAATCTCTTTTTTCCGCAATGCCAGATTATGCGGGTCAGTTAAAGTTAAGGTTTGTAGCAGAAAAAGCTGGCGACTGCTGACTCACCCGTTAAGTTAAATTCTAATGTAGACCTTTGAAATCAATGATAGAGAGTATCGTCTCTAAGACTTCTTTTGCGTCCATATGAGATGTATCAAGCTCGATCGCATCGTCTGCCGCAATTAAAGGTGACACTTCTCTATTCATATCTCTTTCATCTCTTGCCCTAACCTGCTCAGCAAGGGCGCGCAGACTAACATTTTCCCCCTTTTCTAGCAACTCTTTATGGCGCCGAGACGTACGTTCCTCAACACTGGCTGTGAGGTATATTTTTAAAGCGGCCTCGGGAAATACCACAGTTCCCATATCACGCCCATCAGCCACCAATCCATCACCAATAGCAAAGGCCCTCTGACGCTTAAGTAAGGCTTCGCGCACCTCAGGGTATGCAGCAATTTGTGATGCATTTGCACCCGTTTGTTCAGAGCGTAACTCAATCGTAACATCTTCAGACTCTAGCAAAACACTAAAATGTCCCTGCGTAGATGTTTTAAAACAAACATCCATATGCTCGGCAATTAAAATCAAATCTTCTTTATTATCAAGTGCCAGTTTGCGTCTTGATGCAGCAATACTCAGTATTCTGTACAAGGCACCGCTATCTAGATATTGGTAGGATAATTTTTCTGCTAACATTCGACTTACGGTGCCTTTGCCAGAACCACTGGGACCATCAATAGTTATTATTTTAGTCATCTCTAGACTCCACCCCTATGACTAAGCCGATCGCCTTTGCAGTTTCAATGAAGTCAGGAAAAGACGTGGCCACATTATTGCACTCTTCAATTGTTATCTCGCCCCGCGCGCGTAAACCGGCAATCGCAAAGGCCATAGCAATACGATGATCATGATGACTTAAGACATGACCTTGACCCAACGTGCCACCGACAATAACAATACCGTCTGCAGTGGGAGTCGCGTCAATCCCTAGCGTTACAAGACCATCTGCCATACTTTGAATTCGATCACTTTCCTTAACTCGCAATTCCTCTGCCCCAGTCAACAGGGTAATGCCCTGGGCACATGCAGCGGCAATAAACAGTACAGGAAATTCATCAATTGCCAAGGGAACTTGGTCCTTAGGAATATCAATGCCTTTTAGAGGCGCGTATTGAATACGAATATCAGCTACTGGCTCACCGCCCACTTCCACTGTATTGCTCAAATGTATCGCTGTACCCATTTGACGAAGAATATTAATTACTCCAATACGCGTCGGATTAATGCCAACATGGCGTAAAGTGATATCAGAACCTGGTGTAATAGCTGCGGCGACCATGAAGAAAGCCGCTGAGGATATATCAGCGGGGACATCAATTCTTGTCCCCTGCAGTGCGCCACCCCCAGTTAGTGACGCCACACTATCAGCAGCGGAAACGGTATAACCAAACCCTTGCAGCATTCGCTCTGTATGATCCCGAGTGGGGGCTGGCTCGGTAACAGAGGTTATCCCTTTGGCATAAAGCCCAGCTAACAAAACACAAGATTTAACCTGGGCACTGGCCATTGGCATATCATAGTCTATTGACCGCAAAGTCTGACCGCCAGTTATTTTAAGTGGCGGCGTTCCCTTTTGAGATGTCTCAATAAGCGCACCCATCATCCTCAGGGGATCCGCAACACGACCCATCGGGCGACCTGTCAAAGAGACGTCGCCAATTAATTCTGTATCAAACGACTGGCCAGCTAGCAGGCCACTCAACAATCGTATGGATGTTCCAGAATTACCCATATTTAAAGGTGTAGCTGGAGCCTTTAGACCGTTCAATCCCACTCCATGCACAACGACTCGACCCTGATCTGGACCCTCGATAACAACACCCATTTCTCTGAATGCACGCAAGGTTGCCAGACTATCCTCACCCTCCAAAAAGCCTGTGATCTCAGTCATCCCCTCAGCAATAGATGACAGTATGATCGATCGATGGGACATTGATTTATCGCCAGGCACGCGCAATACTCCCCGCCCATGCCCCCCTGGAGTGACTCGGTAATTAATAGTTTTTTCAGTCATTGAACCCTGCACTGTGTTAGTTTCAAGTAGTTTACCAAAGTGGTTACGCGCATCTCTAGCACGGGTGAAGACGTCCATCAGGTAATCTGCATCACTTTCATCAATTGCCTTACGTAACATTTGAAAGTTACCCATGACCTCATCCAGCACATGCAGAATAGATTGCTGATTTGCCAGTGCTATATCCCGCCACATCACTGGATCACTAGCAGCTATTCTAGTGAAATCTCTGAAACCGCCAGCAGCATAGCGAAAAATTTCTCTGTTATCGCCCATCGATGCCAGCGTATCTACCAATGAGTAAGCAAGAAAATGTGGCAAATGACTGGTCGCCGCTAAAATAACGTCATGATCCTGAACATTCATGGTGGTGACAAGACCGCCAACGCCCGACCAGAGTTTACTTACTAATAAAAAGTGCTCTGTATCGGCTGACCCGTGCGGAGTTAAAATTACCCGATGATTTTCGAACAAATGCTTATCCGCAGCTGTAACGCCACTTTTTTCAGAACCTGCGATGGGGTGGCCAGGCACGAATTGCTCAGGAAGGTCACCATAAATCTCCCTCAAGGCATCCACTACAGAACCCTTAACACTGGCCACATCTGTAATGGTTACGTCTTTTGAAAGCAGTCGATGACAATCAGCCATCACCACAGGAACAGACAGGGTAGGTACGCCTATAACCACAACATCGCCCGATGTTAACTGTGACGCTACTGAAGCCAAGTCCTGATAAGTCTCATCAACAATAGACAAATCCAAAGCCAGCTCAAGGGTAGAGCTGCGACGAGAAATACCTATAACAGTATTAACAAGCCCTATACTTTTAGCTGCCAACGCCAAACTAGAACCAATCAAACCAAGCCCTATAATCACTAAGCGATTAACACGAGGCTCATCAGTTGCTAAAAAGGACATAAGAAAGCCTCACATTGAGTCGTTAAATTCATAATAGGGCGAACTAAAGAACCGCGCGAGGGTAAGAACCAAGCACCTTAAGCTCTGAAACCTCAACAGCGAGCTCCTTGAGTACTTCAATAACAGCAGCGTCTTCAATATGCCCTACAAAATCTATAAAGAACACGTAGGACCATTTACTGCTGCGAGATGGACGAGACTCCAGACGTGTCATATCAACATTATGCCGACGAAAAGGCTCTAATAGATTATGCAATGCGCCAGGTTTGTTATTGGTCGACACCACGATGGAGGTTCTATCATCACCACTAGCGGGAACCGTTTCACGACCTATAATCAAAAAACGTGTTGAGTTGTCAGGGCGATCTTCAATTTTCTCCCACAACTTTTCCAGTTCATAAAGCTCGCAGGACATATCCCCTGCAATGGCTGCAGAATTCCACTCTCCTTGGACCCGCTTGGCAGCCTCAGCATTGCTGCTGACCGCAACACGCTCTATATTAGGATACTTCGAATTCAACCACTGCCGACATTGCGCTAATGACTGCGCGTGAGAATAAACGCGAGTTATGTTGTCATTGTTAGTATTCTTGCCCACCATAAAGTGGTGGTGAATTCTCAACTCGACTTCCCCACAGATTTTAATAGAGGAATCCATAAAACTATCCAAAGTGTGACTGATAACACCCTCTGTAGAATTTTCAACTGGCACCACACCATAATTACAAGCACCAGCTAAAACTTCACGAAAAACCTCATCAATCGCAGACATAGGGACGCTAATAGCCGCATCGCCAAAATGTTTTAGTGCCGCCTCTTGGGTAAAGGTGCCCTCTGGACCAAGAAATGCAACCTTGATTGGCTGCTCAAGAGCCAAGCAAGAGGACATTATCTGGCGAAATAGACGAGCCATATCTTCATTGTCTAGAGGGCCTGTATTAGATTCCATCACACGCCGTAGAACCTGCGCCTCTCTTTCAGGCCGATAATAGGCTGTATCACCCAGGCCTTTTTTTACTTTAGCCACCTGTTGAGCAAAATTGGCACGCTGGCTAAT
This sequence comes from Porticoccaceae bacterium, assembly GCA_003491845.1. Classification (GTDB taxonomy): domain Bacteria; phylum Pseudomonadota; class Gammaproteobacteria; order Pseudomonadales; family Porticoccaceae; genus HTCC2207. The sequence goes on from DNBN01000274.1 coordinate 5,611, forward strand.
GTTCTCCATAATTTGAACATCTAAGGCATCAATTTTAGTCCTTAAGTCTAATAATGGATTTTCTTTAGACATAAATTACTACTCCATCACCACTAATTAATTACCCAGCACTTACTCTGCAGAAGGCGCCTCATCGATCACTTCAACATCTTGCACCGCATCTGAAGTCTGTTCTTCCTCTTCATCTGGTTCGGCAATCCGCGCCAAGCTGACCAGATTTTCATTTTCTTTAAGCCGAATAATCCGCACACCTTGGGTGTTTCTGCCGACCACCGAGACCTCATCACCACGAGTTCGCACCATAGTACCCTGATCGGAGATAAGCATTATTTCATCTCCTGAAAACAGCTGGGTCGCACCCACCAATGGTCCATTTCGCTCACTGGCTTGAATCGCTATCATTCCTTTCCCGCCACGACCTTTGGTAGGAAACTCATCAACATTAGTGCGTTTTCCATAACCATTTTCACAAACCGTTAACAAAAATCCATCTTGCTCAGGGATGACCATAGAAATAACATCATGGCCCTCGGGCAATCGCATACCGCGCACACCTTTTGACACTCGACCCATCGCTCTGGCATCCGTGCTTGCGAAACGAACGGCTTTTCCCTCTGAGCTAAACAACATAACATCGCTGTTATCATCGATGATGGCGGTCCCTACAAGGTGATCTCCATCCACGAGATCTACAGCACGCAAGCCGACACTACGAGGGCGCGAGTATTGATCCAAAGAGGTCTTTTTAACCGTGCCGTTAGCTGTTGCCATAAGTACAAACTTATCCTCACTATACTCCTCAACCGGCAATATTGAGCTGATTCGCTCTCCATCATCCAACGGCAGTAAATTAACCACTGGGCGGCCACGAGAATTACGACCTGCAATAGGTATTTGGTAGACCTTCAACCAATAGACCTTGCCCAAGTTGGTAAAACATAAAATCGTTGTGTGAGTACTGGCAACCAGCAAATGCTCAACAAAATCCTCATCCTTCACCGCAGTGGCTGACTTGCCCATACCACCACGGCGCTGAGCCTGATAATCACTTAAAGGCTGTGTTTTTGCATATCCACCGTGGGATATAGTGACAACACGATCTTCTTCGGTTATTAAATCCTCTACAGTTAAATCATGCATGGATTCAATGATTTCAGTACGCCGCTGATCTCCAAACTCTTCCACGATCGCTTCAAGCTCTTCACGAATTACCGACATAAGTCGTACGATATCCCCCAGAATATCTTGATATTCGGCTATCTCTTCAAGCTTGACGGCAAACTCATCAATAATTTTGTCATGCTCCATACCCGTCAATCGGTGCAGGCGAAGCTCGAGGATGTCTTTAGCCTGCTCGGGCGAAAGAAAGTATTGATCATCACGTAAACCATAGTGCGCCTCAAGCCAATCCGGGCGCGCCGCCTCTGGACCTGCTCGATCCAACATTTGCAGCACAGAACCAGGATTCCAGCCGCGCGCCACAAGCGCTTCTCGGGCTTCTGCAGGGGTAGTAGAGGTCTTGATTAACGCAATAATTTCGTCAATATTTGCCAAAGCAATGGCAAATCCTTCCAATGTATGAGCCCGTTCACGCGCTTTTCGAAGCAGATAGATAGTTCTGCGCGTAACAACCTCTCGACGATGCCGAACAAATGCTTCAAGCATCTGTTTGAGGTTTAAAATCTTTGGCTGCCCATCAACTAGAGCAACGACATTGATCCCAAAAACACCCTGGAGCTGCGTATGGGCATAGAGGTTGTTAAGCACCACATCGCCCATTTCTCCACGCTTTAATTCGATAACAATGCGCAATCCATCTTTGTCAGATTCATCACGTAATTCAGAAATACCCTCAATTTTCTTTTCTTTCACCAACTCGGCAATACGCTCAATCAAACGTGCTTTGTTTAGTTGATAGGGAATCTCGGTGACAATTATCGTCTCCCGACGGGTTTTCTCATCGATCTCAATGTCTGCCCGAGCTCGCATATATATGCGCCCGCGGCCGGTGCGATAGGCTTGGACAATACCTGCTTTGCCATTGATTATAGCCCCTGTAGGAAAGTCAGGGCCCGGAATATATTCCATTAACTCCTCTACGGTAATATCACTGTTGTCAATTAAGGCTAAACATCCTTTTACTACCTCAGTGAGGTTGTGAGGAGGGATATTAGTAGCCATACCAACCGCAATACCTGAGCTACCATTAACTAATAAATTAGGAACTCGAGTGGGCAAAACTACAGGTATCTGCTCAGTCTCATCATAATTGGGCGCAAAATCGACGGTATCTTTTTCTAAGTCCTCCAGCAACGCATGAGCCATTTTAGTCATACGTATCTCGGTATACCGCATTGCCGCTGCACGATCACCATCAACCGAGCCGAAATTTCCCTGCCCATCCACGAGCATATAACGCAACGAAAAAGGCTGAGCCATACGAACAATAGTTTCATAGACCGCAGAATCGCCATGGGGGTGATATTTACCAATCACATCGCCAACCACTCTTGCTGACTTCTTGTATGCCTTATTCCAGTCATTACTCAACTCATTCATGGCAAACAATGCACGCCTGTGCACAGGTTTTAACCCATCACGCACATCGGGAAGTGCCCTACCCACGATAACGCTCATTGCATAATCTAAATAAGACTGCTTGAGCTCATCTTCGATATTAACCGGAACAACTTCTTTCGCTAAATCACTCATAATTTATTGTTATTTCCTGAGTTATTGACGTCTTTTTACTAATTGAGAACGGCAGCGATCGCACTGTAAAAACCTACAGAAACTTCCTAACCAAAAAGGTTGCTGCACAAAGAAAAATAGTACCATAGTCAGGCTAAAAATGTGGTTTTTATTGCGCTCAATGCCGCAGAAAATCAGTGAAATTCAAGCTGGCTCAGAATTAAGCAAACATCTTGATAAACACATTGAACCTTCGGCTGATTAACGTAAACTCAGCGTTTGTACCAACCTTGATCAAATGCAAAAATCATAACCTGTAAAATGCCGACACTGGCTGTTAATAAAGTGAAATGAATGAGCAACATCCAAAAAAAGTGGACGGCTATTCTCAACAATAATCCAGGCAACTATCAATAACTAACGCTAATGCTTTTAAGATATATTTTCTTGGTCAACAACGCTATATAATCTACCATGGTAAATAAACTCAACAATGACTAAAACATGGATTCGCTGATATGAAAAAGCCAGCATACTAAGGCTGATCCAGCTAACGACAACACAGCGTAACCAAGCCTGAGACGCAAGCTAATAAAGATAAAGATCACTTTAATCAAAGGTAATGTATGAGCAACAATGTTGACCCCCAAGAAATTCATAAGTTTGAGCAACTCGCTAGTCGCTGGTGGGATCGCAATAGTGAGTTCAAACCTCTGCATGATATCAACCCTCTCCGAGCAAACTGGATAGATCAGCGGGCTGAAGTCGCTGAAAAAAGATTACTAGATGTTGGATGTGGTGGCGGTATTCTGTGCGAATCCATGGCCCAACGCGGCGCTGAAGTTACCGGCATTGACATGGGAGAGGCACCACTCGCGGTGGGTAACTTACACAAACTAGAATCAGGCTTGAAAATTGACTACATCAAAACTACTGCCGAAGATTTTTCCAGCTCTCATGCTGAGCAGTTTGACACGGTAACCTGCTTGGAAATGCTCGAGCATGTGCCAGACCCAGCCTCAGTGGTTACCGCCTGTGCGGCACTTGCAAAGCCTGGGGGTACCTTGATCTTCTCAACGATAAACCGTAATCCAAAATCTTATCTTTTTGCAATCATCGGCGTTGAGTATGTTTTGCGCATGCTACCTAAGGGTACGCATGAATTTTCAAAATTCATACGTCCCTCGGAACTTAGCCAATGGATCCGTGAAGCAGGCCTTGAGGTAACTGAGATGACTGGACTTCTCTATAACCCGCTGACAAAAAACTATAAGCTAGACCAATACGATGTAGATGTGAATTACATGATTTGTGCTAAAAAGCCTCTGTGACACTATCCACAACAGCGATAACAGTGACGAGGAATTAGTTGATGCCACATTTTAAGGCTGTTTTATTTGATCTAGACGGCACTCTGCTCGACACAGCGCCTGATTTTATTACTGCATTGAATATTCAGTTAAAGATGCATGGACGAGCGCCTCTGACAAATTCAGAGGTAAGAACCAGCGTCACAAATGGCTCTGCAGGGTTAATTTTGGCAGGTTTTGGCATGACGTACGAACATCCTGAATTTAACGCGGTTAAAGAGCAATACCTGGACCTGTATTTTAAACATCTGGCCGATAAGACGCATCTATTTAAAGGCTTAAATCAAGTACTTGAAACCTGCCTAGAAAAACAGATACCTTGGGGCATTGTCACTAACAAACCATGGAAATACACCATTGCTGTTCTTGAACGATTATCCCTTATGACAAACTGCGCCACGGTGATTTGCCCAGACCATGTTGTTCATCCAAAACCGCACCCAGAAGCTATGTTTCTTGCCGCTGACAAGCTTGCTTTGGCACCAGAGGACTGTATTTATATTGGTGATCACCGCAGAGATATTGACGCAGGTCGCGCCGCGGGCATGGCGACTGTGGCAGCTGGCTGGGGATATATCCCTAGTAGCGAAGATATCTCTAGCTGGAATGCTAGCTTTGTAGTCCATAAATCAGACCAACTTTACCAATTACTCTTCAAACAATAACGAAAACTAGTGAGCAACCATTTTGTATTCTACCCATGACATAATTCGTTACGCACCACCCCATCAGCATCTCGCAGAGAGAGTTATTTTGATTACAGGAGCTGGTAGCGGCATTGGTCGCACTGCGGCATTAGCCTGCGCACAAGCTGGCGCCACGGTTATTCTCGCGGGGCGCACCGTGACTAAACTAGAGTCAGTCTACAACGAAATTGTCTCCGCCAATCACCCGGAACCGTACATAGTTCCGATTGACTTTGAAGGAGCCACAACTGAAAACTACGACGAACTAGCCAAAACTATTGATGAACACTTCGGTCGACTCGACGGCCTACTTTTAAATGCAGCTATCCTAGGTCAGCGAACACCCCTTAGTCACTACTCTAGCACTCTGTGGGACAAGGTGTTACAGGTAAATTTAACCTCTCAGGTGCAATTGACACAATCACTAATGTACGTTCTCGAAAGATCTGCAGACGCATCAATTGTATTCACTACTTCCGGTGTGGGCCGCGTCGGCAGAGCATTTTGGGGGGCTTATGCAGTATCCAAATTCGCCATTGAAGGCTTGGTTCAAACGTGGGCCTCGGAAGTCGAGGCAATAGGCTCTGTTAGAATAAACGCCATAAACCCTGGCGCCACAAGAACGGATATGCGCGCCCAAGCTTTCCCGGCTGAAAACCCAGAACAGCTGGCCACGGCAGAGGACATTATGCCTGCCTATTTGTATCTTCTTGGATCCGATAGCAACGATGTAAACGGACAATCTATTGAGGCACAAATTCGTACCTCTTGAGATAATATTAACTATAGGGATTACCGCGCGCGCGAAGTTTCTTTTCTTTTCTCTCGCGTATATCGCGCAGGACATTTTTTTCATTAAATTTTGGTGGCCGTATCGCAACTGCACGAAATAGCGATATAACTTGTTTTGGATCTAGATCAATAAATTCAGACCGGCGTACAATCGAGGGTAACTCAATCGGTCCATAACTGATTCGTTTCAACCTGTTTACTTCAACACCTTGAGACTCCCACAGTCGACGAACTTCTCGCGTACGACCCTCAGCTAAAATAACCTTAAACCACTGATTACTCGCACTGCGCTCGTCGTTACTCCGAGCATGTTGAGCTTTGACTGTTTGAAATTTAGCGATGCCGTCCTCAAGAATAACGCCTTCGGTAAGCCTAGCTATCATAGTTTCAGTCACTTCACCGTGAATACGAACCATATATTCACGCTTGACTTCATAGGAGGGGTGCATAAGTCGATTAGCCAACTCTCCATGGTTAGTAAACAGCAAAAGACCGCTGGTGTTAATATCCAAGCGTCCAACAGCAATCCATCTACCACGATTCAACCGCGGTAACCTATCAAAAACGGTGGGACGCCCATCAGGATCACTAGAGGTACATACTTCCCCTTCAGGCTTGCTGTACATCAAAACTCTTGGACTATCATCGGTGACTATCTTGACCGGACGACCATCCACTAAAATTCTATCTTCCGGTACAGCTCGATCACCTAATTTTGATATCGATCCATTCACTGAGACACGGCCGGCGGAAATCCATTTTTCAAGCTCTCGCCTAGAGCCTAAACCAACAGTCGCAAGAAGCTTCTGTAATTTTTCACTCATTAGTAGGTCCTTTATCTTGTTCAAGAATCAATTCGGGCGTCGCGACAAATGCTGACTGGTCTGTTGTTGACATTACACCGTCCTGTTGTCGGTCCAAGTTAAATTCAGCCTCAGTGGTGCCTACATTTAAAGTATTGTCATTGGCAGCAGTTGTGATTGGCTGATGACCGGCAAGAGCCAACTCAAGATCAGGATCCAGCTCGGAGAAATCTTTAATTTCATTTAGCGCAGGCAAGTGCTCGAGACTCTTTATGTTAAAATAATCTAAGAAGCCTTTAGTAGTCGCATATAGGGCTGGCCGCCCGGGAACATCGCGATGCCCTACTACGCGAACCCAATCTCGCTCTTGCAAGGACTTTATAATATCCGAACTCACTGCGACACCTCGAACCGATTCAATATCACCTCTTGTCAGTGGCTGGCGATATGCCACCAAGGCAAGGGTTTCAAGCATTGCTCTGGAATACCGTTTGGGTTTTTCTTCCCATAATTTATTTACCCAACCAGAGAGATCCTGTCGGACTTGGAATCGATAACCACTTGCCACTTGCACTAACTCAAATCCACGCCCACGGCAATCAGACTGAATTTCCTCAATAGCCGCTCTTAGTTGATCCTTAGGAGGACGCTCATCTTTATCAAACAGCGTCTCTAAGCGAGCTAAATCCACAGGCTTACCTGCCGCTAAGATAGCACCTTCGATTATTTTTCTTATTAATTCTGACTTCATGATGACCTAGCTTTAACATGAATTGGTCCAAAAGACTCGTTTTGTACGATCTCCACCAGTGATTCTTTAATTAACTCCATAACCGCCAAGAAGGTCACTACAACCCCAAGACGCCCTTCTTCTTCTTTGAACAAGCTTACGAAGGGAACAAACTTTTTGCCTCTAATTCTGTCTAACACCTGCGACATACGTTCACGAGTTGACAGCTTTTCGCGCTGAATATGATGGGACTCAAACATCTCAGCTCTCTGCAATACATCTGCCAATGCAGAAACCACCTCACGCATATCGACATCAGGATAATGACGCTCTTGATCACGCTCCGGGGACTCACCACTGGCCTGATGCAGGTCTCTACCTAATCGAGGCATTTCATCAATATCCTCAGCAGCTACTTTGAATCGTTCATACTCTTGAAGTCGACGAATAAGTTCTCCACGAGGATCTTCCTCATCATCGATTTCTGTTACCTGACGGGGAAGTAAAATCCGAGACTTTATTTCAGCAAGCATAGCTGCCATGACCAGATATTCCGCCGCAAGTTCAAGCTGAATAGCTTCCATTAGCTCAATATACCCCATGTACTGACGAGTAATCTCAGCTACATTAATATCAAGTATGTCCAAATTCTGCCGTCGAATGAGATACAAGAGCAGGTCTAACGGACCTTCAAAAGCCTCAAGAATAACCTCAAGAGCATCCGGCGGAATATACAAATCTTTGGGCAAAGTGGTTAATTCTTTACCCTGCACAACAGCAAATGGCATTTCTTCCTGCTGTGGGCTTAGTTTACTAGAATACCCCCCCTGCGTTGCCGCCTCATCTTTATCTGACAGTACTCGACTGCTACTCTGCGGCACTGTGCTAGTATTTGAAGCTACTTTGCTAACCACGTTTTACCTCAACTTTTGATTCACACCAGTATAACCTGAATAGCCCTCATGGGCATCAATAACCAGCAAAATCACCCTGACCATGTCGCAGTACCTGTGGGCTTGAATCTGTCATATCAACCACAGTAGTTGGCTCATGGCCACAATAACCGCCATCGACCACTGCATCCACATAATGACTCATAGATTGCTTGATATCATAGGGATCAGACAGTGGGTATTCATCCCCAGGCATTGACAGCGTCACGCTCATCATGGGCTCGCCTAACTCGTCAAGTAGCGCTTTAACAATTGCACTCTGAGGTACTCTTATACCAATGGTTTTTCGTTTTGGGTGCATTAATCTTTTTGGTACTTCAGATGTCGCATTCAATATAAACGTGAACGCACCTGGCGTACTTGCCTTTATAATTCGAAAAGCTGCGTTATCAACTTTCGCATAATTAGCAAGTTCTGATAAATCCCGACAAACCAGCGTGAAATTATGTTTTTTGTCTAATTGCCGAATAGCTCTTATACGCTCAAGTGCATTCTTATCACCAATATGACAACCAATGGCGTAAACAGAGTCTGTTGGGTATACAATTACACCTCCACGGCGAACTATCTCAGCGATCTGAGCTATAGAGCGCGTCTGAGGGTTTTTTGGGTGCACTGAAAAGTATTGACTAGGCAAAACAGATTCCTTACCGGCAAATTCTCCAGCGATCATTATCACATAAAAGGGGTTACTTTTGTTGTAAATAGTTCTCATGATAGTAGAGAAATTGACGTTTGGGAGTCGACATGTTTCTTCTGTCAGATACAATACACAATTACTGAACAAGTTGCTTCCTATGACAAAACAACAACTATCAAGCGTGTCACCGAAACAATCTAAGCGTGGAACTAAACAGCCAAGCTTATTGTGGAATTTAATATTTAATTTAATACTTCCCACTGTGATCTTAACCAAACTTAGCGGAGATACATTTCTAGGTATCAAACTTGCGATAGTAGTCGCACTATCCTTCCCAATTATTTACGGCTTGCGTGATCTAATTATTTCAAAGAAGATAAACTTTTTTTCGGGACTAGGTATTGTAAGTATTTCCCTCACAGGGAGTATTAGTTTATTAGAATTAGACGCCAGCTACATTGCCATAAAAGAAGCCGCTATTCCCGCGATGCTGGGCATTGCCATTATGCTATCAACAAAAACATCTCAACCTCTGATCCATACTTTTTTACTAAATAAATCAATCATCAACATAGACTTAGTGGCAGAGTCATTACATCAGACTGGCAATCAAGCGACCTTCGACAAAGTACTCATGAATGCCTCTTGGTTTTTAGCCGCCTCCTTTGCACTATCCGCGATACTCAACTATGTTCTTGCGGTTGTTATACTCACCGCAGACCCTGGCACAGAGGCTTTTAATCAACAATTAGGTAAAATGACAGCGTTAAGCTTCCCGGTTATCGCCGTTCCTCTAACCGTTATTTTAACAGCAAACCTTATGTATGTATTTCGTGGTATTACTCGCCTAACCGGCTTGACCATGGAATCAATTCTAAACACTAACTCCCAGGAAAATTAAAATGTGGTATGCCATTATCAGTGAAGATATTGAAAACAGCTTAGCGTTGCGAAAACAAGCTCGTCCCGACCATCTGCAAAGACTGTTTGATCTAAAAGAACAAGGAAGACTGCTAGTGGCCGGCCCAAATCCCGCTATTGATAATATAGAACCCGGAGAAGCTGGTTTTACAGGCAGTCTAATCATTGCTGAATTCGAAGACTTGCAAGCCGCACAGAAATGGGCGGATCTGGATCCTTATTCTGATGCTGGCGTGTATAAAAAAGTTACAGTAAAACCCTTCAAAAAAGTTCTCCCATAATAAGATCGCGGTTTATTTTGGGTGGTGTTAATATAGAGTTTGTATTTAAAACAGTGGTTAAATATCATGAAAATCTCCAGCATAACTATGCTACTGCTGCTTGCGGTCACCAATGGACTGTTAGCTCAGGATAATGATTCTGATGACCAAGCGGCGCAGACCAATGAAGCCATTGACCCACCAGATGTTCTGGAAATCGGTGCACCAAAGGCCGCTGAGGAAAATCAAAAAACCAGCTTCGAGCCAGTAACAAGATATGTGTCTGATGAATTTTTTGTTCCATTGCGTGAAACGCCTTGTCCGCGCTGTAAAATAGTCCATTGGGGTATAAAATCTGGAACCAAAGTGGAACTCACCAATCTTAGTAATGGCTGGGGACTGGTGGTTACGAACAAGGGATACAAAGGCTGGATGGAAGAGCAATTCATTGTTACCTCACCAGCTGGAAAGCAACTCCTAGCTGCCAACAAAATCCAACTCAGTGATGCCAATAACAGCATAGAAGCGCTCCAAGAGACCATCTCAGAACTGCGCGCACAACTCGAAGCGGCCCGCGGCAAAAACAGTCGGTTAGAGGCTGATAATCAAAAAATTGAGAAACAGCTAACCGAAGTGGAAGGCATATCTGCAGATCCTGTTGCTCTTAATCAGCAGAATCAAACTCTGGTTAAGCAAAATCATATACTGCAAAATGATAATAATGTGCTTCAGGCTGAGGTGGAAATTCTAGAAAACGACCAGCGCAATCAGTTCTTTTTATATGGTGCTTTAACCTTATTTCTAAGCGCTCTGCTAGTAGTTCTAATCCCTAAACTTAAAACCCGAAAGAGACTTTCAGAATGGGGCTAAAGACGAGTGGTGCGTTTGGTGTGTATACAGGCCTTTTCAGCACAAAGAAAGTTATTGAATTGTTACCCCTTATACTGGTGATAGGAATTGCTCTCACGCCGATTTCTGCTTTGGCTCAGAAGCAACCCTTAGCCAACCCAATGGTTGAGATAAAAACAGAGAAAGGCATTATTTTAGTAGAACTTTATCCAGACAAAGCACCAATTTCAGTCGACAACTTTATCAAGCACGTGAATGATTATCACTATGATGGGTTAATTTTTCACAGAGTTATCAACGACTTTATGATTCAGTCCGGTGGTTTCACTTTTGACATGACCCCACGTAACTCCACCAGAGCTACGATCATAAATGAATCTGGCAATGGGCTGAAAAATGAACGAGGGACCATTGCAATGGCCCGAATGAGTGATCCAAATTCAGCTCAAGCGCAGTTTTTTATTAATCATAAGAATAACGCGTTTCTTGATGCTAAAGATAATAATTTGGGTTATACCGTATTTGGAAAAGTCGCCTCAGGCATGACTACGGTAGACACAATCGCGAAAGTCAAAACGACTCGCCTCTACAGCTTCGCCGATGTGCCTGTGGAGCCTATCCGGATTCTTACCACAAGACTTGTCAATCCAAACGTTTGGACTGCAATTGAAGACCGAAAAACCGCAGCATCTGAGTTTGAACGGCCGATACCTCTCAAATAAAAGCGATATACTATGACTGCACTTAGCATTAATTTAAATAAAGTTAGTCTGTTGCGAAATTCTCGTGAAGGCAATTATCCTGACATCCTAAGCCACGCACAGCTGTGTATCGACAATGGCGCCGATGGTATCACTGTGCACCCTCGCCCAGATCAACGACATATTCGACCCAGTGATGTGCGCATTTTAGGGGAACTGATCAGGTCGTTAGCTGGAGTAGAATTTAATATCGAAGGCAATCCGTTTGCCCCCGCAGTAGCTGACTACCCGGGATTTTTACCTTTAGTAACAGAAATTCAGCCAGATCAATGTACGCTGGTACCTGATGGCGATGATCAACTTACCTCAGATCATGGCTTTGACTTATTTCAATCTGGAAAAGCACTTGCGCCGATAATCGCTAGATTAAAAAGTCAAGGAATGCGGGTAAGTTTGTTTATGGACCCTGATGCTGAGCAAATTAAACAAGCCGCACTAATTGGAGCAGATCGAATTGAACTCTATACAGGCCCTTTTGCCGCGGCCTGGGGAACTGAGTCTGCAGACGATCTTTTTAATCAGCACAAACAGGCGGCTATATTGGCTACTAAATTAGGCATGGGAGTCAATGCTGGGCATGATCTCAACCTCCATAACTTAGTAAAATTTGCCACTATTCCCAATCTATTGGAAGTATCTATTGGGCATGCCTTTATCGTAGACTCATTAACCATGGGAATGGCAAGTGCCGTGCAAACATATAAAAAACGCCTTAATAACCACCAATGACCACAATTACTGAGGTAGGCGCTAAAGCAAAGAGTTCTGTTACTAAGTCTTTTACCTTGAACTGTATTGGCGCTGGACGCACAGGATCGACCCTATGTCGGCTGTTGTCACCTTATATTAGTATTTCTCAAATTATAAA